>JAFWXZ010000053.1 GCA_017522795.1 Clostridia bacterium
AATGCTATTCGGTGTGCTTGGCTCTCGCCGTCCATGGTGCAAGGAGCCTGTGAAGAAGTGGATATGCGTCACCCCGGGATATGACAGACACTTTAAGATGACCGAGCTTTTTGGCTTTGAGCTTATATCGGTACCAATGACACCTACGGGTCCCGATATGGATTTGGTAGAAACAATAGTAAAGGATCCTACCGTAAAGGGCATCTGGTGCGTTCCCAAATATTCCAATCCCACGGGTAATACCTACTCGGATGAAACGGTCCGCCGTCTCGCTTCAATGGAGTGCGCAGCAGAGGACTTCCGCATTATGTGGGACAACGCTTATGCCGTGCACAATTTCAAGGGTGAGTGCGATGAGCTGCTTGATATCTTCGACGAGGCAGAGAAGTATGGAAATCTTGACAGAATATTCTACTTCGCGTCCACCTCAAAGATAACATTCCCTGGCGGTGGCGTTGCGATGCTGGCGGCATCTCCAGCTAACCTTGATCATATTTCCCAGTTCCTCGGCGTGCAGACTATCGGCTATGATAAGCTTAATCAGCTTCGTCATACGACATATTTTAAGGACAGGGAAACGCTTAATCAACATATGGGCATTCTTGCCGAGTTTATCGGTAGAAAGTTTGATATAACCCTTACTGCTCTTGAAGGACTTGATGGCCTCGGAATTGCCGAGTGGAGCAAGCCATCGGGCGGCTACTTCGTAAGCCTTGACGTGCTTCCCGGAACGGCAAAAAGAGTATATGCGCTTATGAAAAACGCAGGTGTCACACTTACTTCGGTCGGTGCTACATATCCCTATGGCATCGATCCGAGGGACAGCAATCTTCGTATAGCACCTACCTATCCTACAGACGACGAGGTAAGGGTTGCAACCGAAATTCTCGTGCTTTGCGTAAAGCTTGCTGCACTTGAAAATTATTTAGAAAATTAAAGAAAAAGCGAGGCAGAACGAAATGTTTGCCTCGCTTTTTTTAACTGTTAATGTCTCTGAAGCCCTTTCCCATTATCTCGCTGGTTTTAGTGATGATAATGAAGGCGTGCGGGTCTATGGAAAGCACACGTCTACGAAGCCTTATTGCCTCGGATCTGCGGCAAACTGTGACGATAACGGTTTTGTCTGCCCCTGTGTACGCGCCCTTTGCGGGATAGGTGGTGACACCGTGACGGATGTCCTGCATTATGTATGCGCTTATCTCTTCAGGCTTTGAGGTGATAATTGTAAACGCCTTACACATATCCATTGATTCGATAACGTCGTCAACCAAGAACACCTTAGCAAATAAGCCGAGCATAGTGAACATACCGGTTTGAGCATCAAAGCCGATGCTACCATCGGAGCTCCAATCAATGAAGGTAGCAGCCGCGATAAAGAAGTCGGTGCAGAGCAGAGCAGTTCCAACGTTCATGCTGCTATACTTTTTGAGAATCAGGGCAACGATGTCTGTGCCGCCTGAGGATGCCTTACATTTAAATAGAATAGCCGAGCCAATGCCGGTAAGCAGGACTGCGTATATAAGCTCAAGCAGGGGATAACTCGTCAGCGGTGCGGAAAGAGGACAAATCTGCTCGAGTATCCAGGTTTCAAAAGAAAAAACAAGTGAGCAGTATATCGTAAGTCCGCCGCACTCCTTGCCTAAAATTGCAACTCCGAGTATAAGCAAAGCTACGTTTATTATCATCATATATAGAGCAGGAGATATGATGGGGAATATCTCTGCAAGAATGATTGACAGACCACTCACTCCGCCCGTTGCAAAGCCGTTCGGCGTTTTAAAAAAATATGTTCCTAAGGCAAGGAGTAGTATACCGAGGTTTATAAGGGCAAAGGTTTTGAATTTTAACGGTTTTTTTACCATCTTCGTTTCCTTTTTAATAGATTAATTAATACTGTTTTTTATCAATATTAATTATACTCGCTTAAACATGAATGTCAATCCCCAAATTAAATTCATTTATCAGTAAAAAAACACGGTTTTTGTCAAAAAATGAATTATGAAAAACCGACTCGTTCAAAAAATCCCACCTTGACAAAATATGGCTTTCGTGGTAAAATTGAATCAGTATAAATTTGGAAGGAAAAATAGTAATATGTCCCTTCAGGAAGCAGAAAAGCGCGCCCTGTGGTTGCGTGAAAAAATAGTATACAATTCAAGGCTCTACTACGAGAACGATGCTCCCGAAATATCCGACTATGAGTACGATATGATGTTCCGCGAGCTTCAGGATATCGAGGAGGAGTTTCCCGAGCTTAAAACCCCCGATTCTCCTACTGTCCGCGTGGGCGGAAAGGCGCTTGACCGTTTTGAAAAGTATGCTCATACGGTCAGAATGGGAAGCCTTACCGATGTGTTTTCCTTTGACGAGCTTCGCGACTTCACCGACAGAATGTCGGCTGAATTGGGGGCTGACGTTGAATATTCGGTCGAGCCTAAGATAGACGGACTATCGGTGTCGCTCATATACCGTGACGGTCTGTTCGTTAAGGGCGCAACCCGCGGAGACGGTGAGATAGGCGAGGACGTGACAGAGAATCTTAAAACAATAAAGTCTATCCCCTTGAAATTAAAGGAAGCACTTCCTTATCTCTGTGTTAGAGGTGAGGTCTATATGCCGAAGAGGGTATTCCACGAGCTTAACGCAGTCAGAGAGGCGGCGGGACAGCCCCTGTTTGCTAATCCGCGTAATGCGGCTGCAGGCTCGCTTCGTCAGCTTGATCCCAAGGTTGCCGCGTCGAGAAGACTTGAAATATTGGTCTTTAATCTCCAGGAGGGCGAGCTTTATTCCGACGGAAGAACTGCGCAATTTCATACCGAGTCGCTTGACCGACTTGACGAGCTTGGGTTTACCACCGTTTCGCACAGAATTGCCGTTGTTGGCTATGATGCCGTTTCAAAGCATATAGATTACCTTGGCGAGCATCGCAACGAGCTACCATTTGATATGGACGGCGCGGTCGTAAAGGTTAATTCTCTCGCAGGTAGAATGACGGTAGGCGAGGGAACAAGCACGCCGAAGTGGGCGGTTGCATATAAATATCCACCGGAGGAAAAGGATACGAAGATTGTTTCTATAGATATTCAAGTTGGCAGAACGGGTGTTCTGACACCAACCGCAAACCTTGATCCCGTAAGACTTGCGGGTACTACTGTATCGAGAGCAACTCTTCATAACGCACAGTTTATCAGCGAGCGCGATATCCGCATCGGAGATACCGTCGTAGTTCGTAAGGCAGGAGAGATCATACCCGAGATAATCCGTTCGGTTCCAGAAAAGCGTGACGGTAGCGAGCAGCCCTTCCTTATGCCCGATATCTGTCCCTCCTGCGGTGGTAGAGTCGTTCGCGACGAGTGCGGTGAGGGAGCCGCTATGAGATGCGTCAATACAGCCAGTCCCGCGCAAACCGCGAGGAGCATTACTCATTTTGCATCTAAGGGCGCTATGAATATAGACGGTCTTGGTCCGCAGGTTGTAGAGCTGCTTTTGGAAAATGGAAAGATTAAGGATATCGCTGATCTTTATACCCTGAGAGTAGAGGATATAGAGGATCTTGAGCGAATGGGTAAAAAGAGCGCGGAAAATCTTGTAAATGCAATTGAAGTATCTAAATCCCGCGGTCTTGAGCGACTTCTGTTTGCCCTTGGAATAAGACAGGTTGGCGAGGTTGCCGCCGAGGAGATCGCAGGCAAAATGCGTAGCCTTGATAAGCTGTATTCCGCTACCTTTGAGGACTTTTCAAGCATCAAGGATATAGGTACGATTACTGCCACAGCTCTTGTGGAATTCTTTGCCGATCCCACTACAAGAGCGCTGTGTGACAGACTTGCCTTCTTGGGTGTAAAAACCGAGGCGGTAGGCGAGGAAAGAGGCGAACTTTTCGCAGGTCTTACCTTCGTTCTTACGGGCACTCTGCCTACTATGACACGCGACGAGGCGTCCGCCCTTATCAAGCAGAACGGTGGTAAGGTTTCGGGTAGCGTATCAAAGAAAACCTCCTATGTCGTAGCAGGTGAGGAGGCTGGCTCAAAACTCACTAAAGCAAAGGAGCTTGGTGTTAAAATAATTGACGAGGCAGCTTTGCTTGAAATGATGAAATAATAAAAAACCGCCGATATTGCAGGGCAGAACTTGCGTATCGGTGGTTTTTATGCTTTAATAACTATTTTTTCATTTGTCTTTGGATGGGGGAAGCTTATCTCTATGCAACGGAGAAAAAACTCCTTTTCAGATGGTACTCCGTAGAGAAAATCCGAGCAAAGCGGATGCCCAATATGCGACATATGCACCCTTATCTGATGGGTTCTTCCCGTCAGCAAAATCACCTCGCAAAGCGAGCTGTCATTCATCTCATTTACGACTCGGTATTTCGTAATGGCGCGCTTTCCGTCAGCCCTGACCTCGCGCTTGATATTACCCTCGCAGACACGCTCGATAGGGGCGTCAATCACAGCTTCCTTAGGGGAGGGAATACCGTCAACGAGCGCGTGATATTTCTTATTCCAAAGCCCTTTCTTCATACTCGAGGAGAGAGCCGCTGCGCTGATCTGATTTTTTGCTATAACAACTATTCCCGAGGTATCTCTGTCAAGTCGGTTGACCGAGCGGAAAACGAAGTCGCCACCATAGTATCCCATAACCGCATTGGCAAGGGTAGGTAGGTTGTTTCCCTTCGACGGATGGGTGGGCATATTGGTTGGCTTATCTACCGCCAGAATATCCTCGTCCTCGTACAGCACTCTCAAGGGGATATCCATAGGAGGGATACCCTCGCTTGTAGCGCTGTCAGTGTATATTTCAATTATATCGCCCTCGTGAACCAGGGCGCGTACAGTGACGGGACTGCCATTGAGGATAATACCGCCGTATTTTGCTTTTTTCACCAGCGTGACGGATAGCCCGAGAGAGTAGAGATAGCTTTTCATATCAGTGGGAAGTCGGTCTCCGCTTGCTTTGATCTCAAATATCTTTTCCATAGCTCAAGTATAGCATTTTGAGCGCAAAATGTCAAGTATGGTATAGTTTTTTCTTCCTTGACAAATCTGTTCTCGCGTGTTATAATATACGTTGGATAAAAATGTGGAGGGATAATAGTGGCATCAAGGACAGTAAAAAAAGAGTATGACGATCAGAGTATAAAGAGCCTAAAGGGCGCCGACAGAGTAAGAAAAAGACCTGCGGTAATCTTCGGCTCCGACGACCTTATTGGATGTCAACACTCGTTTATAGAAATTCTTGCTAACTCCGTTGACGAGGCCAGAGAAGGCTACGGCGACAAGATCATAGTAAAAAAATACAGAGATCTCTCGATAGAGGTAGAGGACTTCGGACGCGGAGTACCTCTCGGATATAACGAAAAAGAGAAGAGATGGAACTGGGAACTCGTATTCTGCGAGCTTTACGCAGGTGGCAAGTACGATAACAACGACGGAAATTCGGCTTATGAATTCTCCCTCGGTCTTAACGGACTTGGCGCAACGGCAACTCAGTATTCCTCCGAATATATGAATGTTCGTTCTTATAATGGAAAAACTCTTTCCGAAATCAACTTCAAGGCAGGAAACGTAAAGGGCGAGCTTACCGTCACCGACATTGAGCCTGGTATGAAGAAGCGCGGATCTATCATCAGATGGCGTCCCGACCTTAAGGTATTCAAAGAGATCGATATTCCCGTCGAGTTTCTTTCTGCAACTCTGCGCCGTCAGGCTTTTGTAAACGCGGGCATTAGGTTCATTCTTGAGGTTGAAAACGAGAAGGGAAAGTTTGACAAGACCGAGTACTACTACGAGCACGGTATTGCCGATTATATTGCAGAGATCACCGAAGGTATATCTATGACACAGCCTGTGCTCTGGAGTTTTGAAACAAAAGGACGCGACCGCGAGGATATGGATGATTATAAGCTTAAGGCCGAGATCACCTTTTGCTTTGCCAAGAGCGGAATGACCGAGTATTATCACAACTCCTCCTTCCTTGAGTACGGCGGCGCGCCTGACAAGGCGGTTAAAAACGCTTTCACCTACGTAATAGATAAGTACATAAAGACACACAATAAAAAGGCAAAGAATGAGTCGAAGGTATCCTTTGCGGATATCGCAGACAACCTTGCCGTAATCGTAAATTCGGCATCTACGCAGACCTCGTATGAGAACCAGACGAAGAAGGCTATCACAAACGCGTTTATTCAGAAGGCTCTTACCGAGTTTATCAAGACCAATCTTGAGATCTACCTGACAGAGAACAGCTCAAGCGCGAATATTATCGCAAATCAGGTAATGGTCAACAAAAAGGCTAGAGAATCCGCCGAGAAGACCAAGATCGACATAAAGAAAAAGCTGACGGGTACTATGGATGTGTCAAACCGTGTCGAGAAGTTTGTACCCTGTCGCTCGAAGGACCCTGCCATCAGAGAGGTCTATATAGTAGAGGGTGATTCGGCTATGTCAAGCTGTAAGCTGGGCAGAAACGCCGAATTTCAGGCGATCATTCCCGTCAGAGGCAAGACACTTAACTGTATGAAGTCCACCTATGACAAGATATTTGCCAGCGATATCATCGTGGATCTGCTAAAGGTCATCGGATGCGGCGTTGAGGTAAAGACGGGTAAAAAGACCGATCTTGCCACCTTTGACTACAGCCTGCTTAAGTGGAATAAGATCATCATCTGCACCGATGCAGACGAGGACGGATTTCAGATAAGAACCCTGCTTCTTACAATGTTCTACCGACTTCTTCCTACGTTGATAGAGAAGGGCAAGATCTTTATTGCGGAATCTCCCCTCTTTGAGATAACCTCGGGCGGTGATACCTATTTTGCTTACAACGAGTTTGAAAAGGCGGAGATCCTTGAAAAGCTCGGAAACAAGAAATATACTCTCCAGCGCTCAAAAGGACTTGGTGAAAATGAGCCTGATATGATGTGGCGCACCACGATGTGTCCTCAGACACGCCGCCTTATTGCAGTCACTCCTACCGACGCCGAGCAAACCGCAAAGATGTTTGACGTGCTTCTTGGCGACGCGCTTGCCGAGAGAAAGAAGTTTATTACAGATTTTGGTCATCTTTACATTAAAGATGCAGATATATAATTGAAAGGCATAAGAAAATGATTAAGCTTAACAAATCTACAAAATTCGAGGGGGTAAAGGGACCCCTCCTCACAATAGTTATGGACGGCGTAGGTATTGCACCGGATAACGGTGCAAACGCAGTTGCCGCTGCCAATACCCCCACCCTTGATATGCTTATGAGCAAGTATCCCACTATCAGCATCAGAGCTCACGGCACTGCTGTCGGTCTGCCCAGCGATGACGATATGGGCAACTCCGAGGTAGGTCACAACGCACTTGGTGCGGGACAGGTCTTTGCTCAGGGAGCTAAGCTTGTCACTCAGTCTATCGAGTCAGGCAAGATCTTTGAGTCCGACACATGGAACACCCTTGTGGGAGGTGTTAAGGATAACAATTCTACTCTCCACTTTATTGGTCTTTTCTCGGACGGAAACGTTCACTCTCATATTGACCACCTCACCGCGCTTATCAACAGAGCAAAGGCTGACGGTGTTAAGAGAGTAAGACTTCACATCCTCCTTGACGGCCGCGACGTTGGCGAGACCAGCGCCCTTGATTACGTTCTTCCTTTTGAGGAGTATCTCAGTGGCATAAACTGTGACGGATTTGACGCAGCTATCGCCTCGGGCGGTGGAAGAATGCAGATCACTATGGATAGATACGAGGCAAACTGGGCTATGGTAGAGGCAGGTTGGAAAACCCACGTTCTCGGTGAGGGCAGACAGTTCGCATCTGCAGAGGAAGCAATCAAGACCTATAGAGAAGAGACAAAGGTAATTGACCAGGATCTTCCTCCCTTCGTTATTGCAAAGGACGGCGAGCCTGTCGGCACTATCAACGATGGCGACAGCGTTATCTTTTACAACTTCCGCGGTGACCGCGCTATCGAGATCTCGAAGGCGTTTGAGGGCGGCGCTGAATTTGATAAGTTCGATAGAAAGCGTGTTCCCGCTGTTCTTTACGCAGGTATGCTTGAGTATGACGGCGACCTTCATATTCCCAGCCGTTATCTCGTTTCTCCCCCCGAGATTTCCAACACTCTCACCGAGTATCTCGTAAGCGCCGGCGTGAATATGCTTGCTATTTCCGAGACACAGAAGTACGGTCACGTCACTTACTTCTGGAACGGTAATAAGTCGGGCAAGTTCTCCGAGGAGCTTGAGACCTATATTGAGATTCCCTCTGATGTAGTACCTTTTGAGCAGAGACCATGGATGAAGTGCGCTGAGATCACCGATAAGCTTATCGAGTGTCTTAAGTCGGGCAAGTATAAGTATCTTCGAGTTAATTTCCCTAACGGCGATATGGTTGGCCACACAGGATCCTTCCTTGCTACCCAGTGCTCTATGGAGGCGCTTGATCTCCAGCTCGCAAGAATCCTTAAGGTTGTAGACGAGCTTGAGGGTGTAGCGCTTATCACCGCTGACCACGGAAACGCCGATGAGATGTACGAGCTTGATAAAAAGACGGGGGCTCCCAAGGCAAATAAGGATGGCGGCTATAAGGCAAAGACCAGCCATACCCTCAATCCCGTTCCCTTCATCATCTATGATAACTTCAATCAGGATAAGTATGACTTGAAGCAGGGTAGATCTGATTTCGGACTTTCCAACGTAGCCGCAACCACGGTCAATATGCTTGGATACGAGGCTCCTGAGATCTGGGATGAGTCTATGATCAACGTAAAATAAGCAAACAAAAAAAGGATAGCACCCACGGGTAGCTATCCTTTTTTCCATATATTGCATTTGACTTTCTTTCTCAAATTTGGTATAATGATACCAGAATAAATTTGGGTAGCGCGTCGCTCTCGGCGACCGCTTTTTTTGTTTCCAAGGTAAAGGGGAGGTGACTCACGGTCGAGTTGGAGTGATCCAACAAAACAAAAAGAAAAGGAAGGTATATTGTTTTGAAAAAACTATTCGGCATTATTTTAGTATCGGTTTTGTTCATTGGAGCCACCGTAGTCAGCTCATCAGCAGCTACAATCCACACGGTAAAGCGGGGGGATAGCCTATGGAAGATAGCAGTAAGCTATCATGTGGGTCTCTCGGAGATCAAGGCTGCTAACCCAGCAATTAAAAACTATGACCTCATCTATCCCGGTCAGCAGATCAATATTCCCACGGTTAACTCCTCTACCGCCGCATATGAGGCAGAGGTTGTTCGCCTTGTAAACGAAGAGCGATCAAAGCATGGGCTTGCTCCCTTGATTCAGGATTGGCAGCTCTCGCGTGTAGCAAGATATAAGTCGCAGGATATGCGCGACCTGGGATATTTTTCCCACACCAGCCCCACCTATGGCTCTCCATTTGATATGATGAGAAGCTTTGGAATTTCATACAGAACCGCAGGAGAGAATATCGCAAAGGGCTATCAGTCGCCCGAGACGGTAGTCAGGGGATGGATGAACTCTCCGGGACATAGAGCAAACATACTGAATTCATCATACACGCATATAGGCGTAGGCTACGTTGCCTCGGGAAATTACTGGACGCAGATGTTTATATCCAAATAACCTCAGTTCAGTAGCCATATTCCAGCATTAAGATAGCCTGCAAAGGCAACCCAAAGTGCATAGGGGATCTGCAGATATGCAGCGATCGGACATACCTTTCGGTAGTCTATTATCGTGCGGATAATACAGTAGAAAAGTCCTCCAAGCACGATAAGGGCGAGAAATGCCGCCTGCATATTGAAGAAGATAAGACTCCATAAAAAGTTAAGAACAAGGCTGACCGCATAATAAATTAGCCCACGTCTTGCCGCATCGGGCTCGCGGTCTCTGTTAGTGTACACCATAGCCGAGCTGATGCCCATAAGAACGTAGAGGATGGTCCAAACGATAGGGAACAGTATAGACGGGGGAGATAAGGGCGGGGTATTCAGCTTTTCGTATATGTCCTTATTCTCCCGTGTCAACGCGGCGGATACTATTCCCACCGTCAGCGGTATTGCTATTGCCACCGAGTATGGCAGAATATAGGGCTTTATCTTGTTCCAGAGCTCTTTGATTTTATTCATAAAAAAACACCTCCGTATCAATGCAAGTATATGCAAGGATATGGAGGTGTATGTCATTCTGCCGTAAAATATTATTGGAAAATAAAGTTATTTAGCTTTTAAACCAAGGATGTCTTCTTCTTTCCAATCGTAGATAAGCGCGGGACACTGACCGCCTATCTGGATGGTATAAGTGATGCTTCCGTCCTTTCCCTCAAATGCCTCATATATGTAGCCGAAGCAAAGATCTCCTCTGCGCCTGAAGTTTACGAAATCACCTTTTTTATATTTTGCATTCTCGGGATATTTATTCCTTTTAATAAGCTTGTCAAAAAACATTTTATTCACCGCCTTTCGTTTATATTCTATCATACGGACTGTGAAAATGCAAGAAAAAAGCAAAGCAAAGCCTTTTTTTATCAAACATATACAATTTTTATTCTTTATCTTTGTAAAAAAAGATACTGTAAAAAAATTGACATCAGTTTTTTTAAATGATATAATTTAAAGTGGTATTAAATAATTCTATGGAGGCAAAAATGAAAAAGGTACTTATTACTGTAGTTGCTGTAATTCTTGTGATCGTTCTTCTTGCGGGCGGTCTGCTTATTTACGGTGACGCATATGCAAAGAACTATAAGAATCCCGCGCCTGCAGAGGTCGAGGTTGAGAAAAACGAGCTTGGCACTATAACCGCTGTCGGACGCGGACTTTACGATCAGAACGGAAAGCGCTTTGATATCAAGGGCGTAAACTTTGGCAACCTCTTCATTGCGGAGGGCTGGATGACCGTAAACTCTATCGGCGCTCTTAAAAATAATGACGGAAGCTATTCGGGCTTAAATCACGATCAAACTATAGTAGAGGGCTACGAGGAGATCTATCAGGAGGAGATGGATGCTATTATGGCTGATAGATTCTCCGATGAACAGATCGAGGCTCTTAACGATGCGTATTTTGAGTCCTATTGTACCGAGGCGGATTTTGCCCTTATTAAAGATATCGGTCTTAACACCATTCGTTTGCCTATTTATTATCGCAGCCTGCTTACCACACACGACAGATACAGACTTAACGATGAGCAGCTCTGTGAAATGGATTTTGAGGATATCGAGCTGCAGTTTGACAAGCTTGATCAGTTCCTTGAATATGCTGCAAAATACGATCTTAAGGTCATTATCGATATGCACGGTGTAATGGGCGGTCAGAGTGGCTATGAGCATTGCGGTACCCGTGATATTGATTTCTGGACAAATGAGAAGTATATCGAGTTTATGTGCGATCTCTGGCAGGCTATTGCAAAGCACTACGCTACCGAGGCAGTCGAGCTTGCCCCCACTATTCTTGCATACGATCTCGCAAACGAGCCTACCAGCAGAAATGAGATAGGCACAGGCCCTCTTCAGTGGCAGGTTATGGACCGCCTTTACAATGCTATCCGCGAGGTGGATGAGGATCATGTGATTTCTATCGAGGGCGTATGGTATCCTGTTTCTCTCCCAAGCCCTGAGAAGTATGGCTGGGAGAACGTGCTCTACCAGTATCACTTCTATAACTGGAATCACGAGAGCGGTATTCCCAACGAGCTGTTCTATGCGCTTCAGTTCGGACTTTACAGTCTCTCCGACTTCGACGTTCCTAAGTTTGTAGGTGAGTTCAGCTTCTTTGGCAACGATGCCGCTTGGGAGCATTACCTTGCACAGTACGATCAGCTCGGTTGGGGATGGACCACTTGGAGCTATAAGATGATCTCGGTTGGCTATTGGGACAACACCTGGGGCATCGTAGTACAGAAGCTTAATCTTTCCAATGATAAGGGCGTTCTAACCGACGGTGATACATCTAACGATAACCTTAAGCTTGACCTCAACACAGCGTCTTATGACGATATCCTCGAGGCGTGGTCTAATCAGGAAACCTCATACGGTGATCAGGAGGGTGTATATACCTTTGTTGATCAGGTAAAGGACGACGGAACCGTTAAGTACGGTCAGATGTACAGAATACTGATCGATTATTTTGAAAGACAGAAAAAATGATTAATGTTGATAAGCTTATTACAGAATTAACCCTCCCGGAAAAGGTCTCTCTGCTCTCGGGACACAAGTCCTGGTACACCAATAAGGTCAGCAGAGTAGGGCTTCCCTCGGTTATTCTCACAGATGGCCCTCATGGTCTCAGAAAAAGAAAAGAGGGCAGTAATGAGGTAGGACTTGGTCAGACCGAGCTTTCCACCTGCTTTCCCGCCGCCAGCACCACCGCTGCATCCTGGAATAAGGAGCTTCTTTATCAGATGGGTAGAGCTATGGGAGAGGAGTGCCGTTATTACGACGTAAGCCTTATTCTCGGTCCCGCCGTTAATATTAAGCGTAATCCCCTCTGTGGCAGAAACTTTGAGTATTTCAGCGAGGATCCTCTTATTACCGGCAGACTCGGCACAAGCCTCACTCGCGGAATTGAGGATATGGGTGTGGGCACCAGCGTAAAGCATTATGCCTGCAACAATAACGAGGCAAACCGCTATTTCGGTGACTCGATAGTAGATGACAGAGCCTTTCACGAGATATATCTTAAGGCTTTTGAGCCTATTATCAAGGAGGGCAAGCCTGCCTCGGTGATGTGCGCTTATAACAAGGTAAACGGCAAGTATGCCTCCGAGAACCCCGAGCTCTTGAACGGTGTTCTTCGTGACGATTGGGGCTACGAGGGACTTGTAATGTCCGACTGGGGCGCTGTAAACGATAGGGTTGAGGGGCTGAAAAGCGGACTTGATCTTGAGATGCCGGGTGATATAGCACATAACAGACAGATGCTGTTTGATGCTGTAAACAATGGCACACTCCCGATGGACGTGGTTGATACAGCCGTTCGCCGAGTGCTTGAGATAGTTAAGCGAGGATCGGAGCTTGAGGCGGATGAGGAGAACAGATTCCTCTCTCACGCCGATCTTGCAAGGAGGATAGCCGTTGACAGTGCTGTTCTTATGAAAAACGAGAATAATGCGCTTCCTCTTTCTTCAGATGAGAGCTATCTCGTCGTTGGTGAGATGTTTGAGAAAATGCGTTATCAGGGCGCAGGATCTTCTCTTATCCGTCCCTATCAGCTTACAACTCCTAAGGCGGCCTTTGATGCCCACGGCGTAAATTATGAATACGAGCAGGGATATAACGTCTATTCCTTTGATGAGGACGTGAACCTCGCCAGTCGCGCATTTATGAGGGCTATGAACGCCGATACTATCATATTCTTCGGCGGTCTTTCAGAGTATGCCGAGAGCGAGGGATTTGACAGAAAGACTCTTGATCTGCCCGAAAACCAGATGAAGCTTCTGCGTGAGCTTTCCGAGCTTGGAAAGAAGATAATCTTCGTTATGTTTGGTGGCTCACCCGTTGACATGAGCTTTGATAGCTCGGTTGATGCCGTTCTTAATATGTATCTTCCGGGCGAGGAGGGCGGCGAGGCAGTTTACGAGCTTCTTTTCGGAAAGGCGAATCCCTCCGGCAGACTTGCTGAAACCTGGCCTCACAGCTATGCTGACGTTCCCTTTGGCAACGAGTTTACAGCTACTACAAACGACAGATATAAGGAGAGTGTTTTCGTCGGATATCGCTATTATTCAAGCTTTGGCGTGCCCGTCAAGTATCCCTTCGGCTTCGGACTTTCTTACACCGATTTTGACTATAGCAATTTCAGAGTAGAAAGGTCGGGCGGCATTGCAAGGGTAAGCGTTGATATTTCTAACGTTGGTGCTCGTGATGGCAGCACTATCGCGGAGATATTCGTAAGAGCACCGAAAACTTCAGTTTCAAAACCTCTGCGCGAGCTTCGCGGCTTTGAAAAGGTATTTGTTAAGTCGGGAGAGCAGAGAAGTGTCACCGTGGATATTCCTCTTGACAGCCTGCGCTATTATATCGACGGTGGTTGGCAGCTTGAAAACGGCGAATATACATTTGAGCTTTGCTCGGATGTGAATACCGTTATTCTTTCCGCTACGCTCGAAATAACCGAGGGCGCGGAAATAAAGGGCAATTCCGAATACAACCGCCTTTACAGCAGAGACAGGGAAGGGCTGCTTGCTATGACCGACTCAGAATTTGACCGACTTATCGGCGGGGAAATCGCTCCCCCAGAGATCAAGCGTCCCTACGATCTTAATACTCCTCTCAGAGAATATAAGACCGCAGGCGGAAGGTTCCTCTTTGGCATTATTAATTTTGCTTTCTCGATTATTTATAATCTTGAAAAAATGGGCAAGAAAACGCCCGATAAGGAAACCAAGATAAAGAATGCTTATTTTGGTTGGCAGACCGTCAGGGCAATGAGCCTTCGCTCTATTTCGTACGCCAGCGAGGGAATGCTTTCTCATCATATGGCGCTCGTCCTGCTAGATGTGGCGAACAACCGTCTTGGCAGCGCGATCGCAAAGCTTTTCAAGCCCGAGCAGTGTCTTGAATTACCCGAATAATATAGAAAAAGGGAGTCCAAAAGGACTCCCTTGTTTATATAAAAGCAGAGAAGATAATGTATGAACTCGCCTTGTATCAAGACAAGCATGCAATAACTGATGTAGATACCTTGAAAAAGCAACGAATATATGATATAATAATCTCACCAATAAATAAGAATACGTATGGAGGAAAGAGTGAATGAGACTTGATGGATTTGGGTTATTTGTAGATGATATGGCTAGTATGATTCGCTTTTACAGAAATGTTTTAGGGTTTGAAATAAAAGAAAGCGAAGATACTTCAAATGTGTATTTGATTAAGGATGATACATTATTTCTTATGTACGGAAGAAAAGATTTTGAAAAAATGACAAGTCGTAAATATGAATATATAAAAGGGCTCAATGGTCATGCAGAAATTGCATTGTATGTTGATACCTTTGAAGAAGTAGATGCTGAATATAAAAAGGCCGTCAGCAAAGGAGCCGTTTCTGTATTAGAACCCGAAACAGAACCTTGGGGACAAAGAACCTGTTATATTGCTGACCCCGAGGGGAATTTGATTGAAATAGGTTCTTTTAATAAACCGTTTAGAAGTTAATATTTCAGTTTGACAGAGCGAAAAATTCCAATTTGAGGGTGGAAAAAACATTTTAATTACAAATAAAATCAGGGTGGGATTTCGTGTCTCACCCTTTCCACACAATCTTTTCAAATTGGAATAAAAAGAGCCTAAGCTGATGATTCAACTTAGGCTCATAGTGTGAGTAATCTAAAATTTTGATACCATTTTTGGGTGGGTGCAAATTTTAGACTTATGGGTGCATTTTCTTGTAACGGGTAGCACCTATTTTAGTTCGATAAATTGGAATTGCTCAGTCACTTAGAAAAATCAATATCATAACGAGTTCCGTGAGATAACAGTAATCCGTGTGTTAGTTCAATTCGCAAAATGCATGTATTCACATCGTCAAAATTATTATGTCCGTTATCAATCCATTCAGCAAACATGGTGCG
>JAFWXZ010000054.1 GCA_017522795.1 Clostridia bacterium
GCCTTCGAGCCTATTCTCGTAGAGGGTAGAGCAATCAAGCTTCATCCCCTCGTATGTCCCGCCTTCAACGCCGACTTCGACGGTGACCAGATGCCCGTTCACGTGCCACTCTCCAGCGAGGCGCAGGCAGAGGCGAGATTCCTTATGCTTTCCGCAAACAACCTGCTCAAGCCCGTTTCGGGTAAGGCAGTCACCGTACCCTCTCAGGATATGGTCCTCGGTTCTTACTATCTCACCATCGATCATCCCGGTGAGATCGGCGAGGGCAGAGTGTTCCGCGACTTCAACGAGGTTGAGATGGCTTATGAGAATAAGCGCCTCGGTATGCACGCGGCTATTAAGGTAAGAGTGACCAAGGTTATCGATGGCGAGGAGAAGTCCGCGCTTATCGACGCTACTTATGGTAGACTTATCTTCAACCAGAGAATTCCTCAGGACCTCGGCTACGTTGACAGAAGCGTGGATCCCTTCGGTCTTGAGATTAACTTCCCCACCACCTCCAAGAAGCTTAAGGAGATAGTAGACCTTACTATCAAGTATCATGGCTTTGCCGAGGCTGCAAAGGTTCTTGATGAGATCAAGGCTATGGGTTATAAGTATTCCACCAGAGGATCGCTCTCTATCTCGGTATACGATATGACCATCCCCCCCGAGAAGAAGGGACTTCTTGAGGAGGCAGCAAAGCAGGTAGATGAGATCAACGAGCTCTTTGCCTGGGGTGAGCTTGCAGAGGAAGAGCGTTATAAGCAGGTAGTTGACGTTTGGGATAAGACCACCAACGCCGTTACCGATGCTCTTATTGCAAACCTCGATAAGTACAACTCGCTTAACATGATCGCAACCTCGGGTGCCCGTGGTTCTATCAAGCAGATGAGACAGCTTGCCGGTATGCGTGGTCTTATGTTCGCTACCAACGGTAAGACTATCGAGATTCCCATTAAGTCCAACTTCCGTGAGGGACTTACAATGCTCGAGTACTTTATGGGTGCTAAGGGCTCGCGTAAGTCGCTTTCCGATACTGCTCTCCGTACCGCTGACTCGGGTTATCTTACCCGTCGTCTTGTTGACGTTTCTCAGGACGTTATCGTTCGTGAGGAGGACTGTGGCGCTACCAGCGGTATCGTAGTTTCCGACATCGTTGCAGGTCAGGTTGTCGTTGAGAAGCTCTTCGAGCGTCTTGTTGGCAGATATACCGTAAACGATGTTGTAAACGAGGAGACAGGTGAGCTTATCGTTCCCGCCAATACAATGATGGACGAGGATATGGCTAACGATATTATCAACGCAGGCATTAAGCAGGTTGAGGTTCGTACCATTCTCCGCTGTCTTGCAAAGCGCGGCGTTTGCGCTCACTGCTACGGCGCAGACCTTGCACACGGCACTACCGTTGCAATCGGTGAGGCTGTCGGTGTTATCGCCGCTCAGTCCATCGGTGAGCCCGGTACACAGCTTACGATGAGAACCTTCCATACCGGTGGTGTCGCAGGTTCGGATATTACCCAGGGTCTTCCCAGAGTTGAGGAGCTCTTTGAGGCTCGCCGTCCCAAGAAGACCGCCGTTGTCACAGAGTACAACGGTACTGCTCACATCGTTTCTGATAAGAAACTCTCCAAGGTTATCGTTAAGGGCGCAACCGACGCAAACGGTGTTCCCACCGCAGATGAGGTTGTATATGAGATCCCCTTCGGTATGCGTCTGTGTATCGAGGACGGACAGGAGCTTGCTCGCGGTCAGCAGCTGACCGAGGGCTTCCTTAACCCTGCAGACGTTCTTCATATGAGCGGTATTGATGCGGTTTACGACTACATCATCCGTGAGGTACAGAAGGTGTACCGCGGTGAGGACGTTGAAATTAACGACAAGCACGTTGAGTGTATCGCACGTCAGATGACCCGTAAGGTTGAGATTGAGGACGCAGGCGACACCGACCTTCTCGTTGGTACGAAGGTTGATATCGTTGAGTTCCGCGAGGCTAACGAGGCGATCGAGAGAAGAATTGCCGAGGGCGAGATCTCGCTCCGCAAGGCAGAGGGTGCGCCCCTCCTTCTCGGTATCACCAAGGCGGCTCTTATGACCGAGTCCTTCCTCTCTGCTGCATCCTTCCAGGAGACCACCAGAGTTCTTACCGAGGCTGCTATCGCAGGTAAGAAGGACAGACTTCTCGGCCTTAAGGAGAACGTTATTATCGGTAAACTTATCCCCGCAGGTACAGGCCTTAGCAAGTACCGCGCCATCGAGATCGAGGACGAGGGTGAGGCACAGGCAGAGATGGATGCTGAACCTATTATTGGCAGCTTCTCTCCCGATACAGACGACGTTATTCTTCCCGCAGAGAGCGACGTGCTCGTTCTCTCCGACGTTGAGAACTAATCTATAAATCCAAGAAAAAGAGCCGCGATTTGCGGCTCTTTTTCACTAAAATGCAAATAAAAGATTACAAAATATTAACGATTGATTGGATTTTAAACAAATGGTTGAGCGAAAACAACTGTTGGTCGCTTGAATAAACCGCCTTGTCGGGGTACAATAAAGGTGCCTCGAGAGCAAAAATGATCAATCGAAAGGAACCTAAAATGAAAAAGACACTTGGCGAAAGAATTGCAGAAAAAAGAAAAGCAAAGGGACTGAAGCAAGAGGAACTTGCAGAAAAGCTCGGCGTATCAGCCCAGGCGTAGCCGTAAGGTAGTTGAACCAACAAGGTTTTAAAAGATAGATTTCTCCATATCCTTCGCCGAATCTTTCTTAAATATCCGCATATTTCTCAAAAAATTTGGCTTGACTATGAAAAAATCTATTCTTTTAAAACTGCTTTGCACCATACGGCGAGTAAATTTTTGATGGATTTTTTTGGATTTTGCCGCAGTCAAGTGCGGACTTTACAAGGCGGAAGCCATAAAAATACGCGAAAATTCATCGCCGTAGGGCTTATGGGTTCAACTACCTTACGGCTAAGCAAATGGGAAAACGATCTCTCCTGCCCTGATATTATGACGTTGCCGACTCTTTCGGAGATACTCGGCTGCTCGGTTGACGAGCTGCTGACGGGCAAGGGCGAGGCGCGCGAGGCTGTGCTTTTGCCCGAGAACGAGCGCAAGGCGTTTGAAAAGCTTATGCTTCGCATTTACGTAAACAGCGCGGATGGAGAACGTGTTAGCGTTAATCTTCCTCTGCCATTAATAAAGGTCTTTCTTGAGGCAGGTATGAGCTTTGAGGGGATGGGTGGCGAAAAGCTTGGCGGAATGAATATAGACTGGCAGGCCATAATACGAATGGTAGAGCAAGGTGTTATCGGCAAGATCGTTGAGGTAGACAATGGCGGCGATCACGTGGAGATCGTGGTGGAATAATGAAGATCAGCATTCGTGATGAGGGAAAGAGTTTTTTTTCCTGTTTCCAATTCGCTAATATTCAGCTCGCTTGCTTTGAGAGTATTGAAGCACCTGCCGGGTACGGATAGCCTTGATTTTGAAAAGGTTACCCCGAAGCAGATGCGTGAAATTCGCCGCTGTATACGCCGTATGAAAAAGATACATAAGGGTTGGTGTCTTGTGGACGTTCTTAACGGTGACACCTCGGTCAAGATCAAAATTTAATTTATTGACAAGCTATGCATATAATGCTATAATGAAGAAAAAGGAGGTTTAAAAATGAACAAGAAACCTATCTTCGTTTATGCAGGAATATGGACGGTTTGTCTTGCCGCCTTCTGGCTTGGACTTGGTCAGGACGCTATGGGGTACAGCCTGCTTGTGTTCTACGCTGTTATTCCTATATCCATTATTGCTTGCTCGGCGTTTATGAGCGAAGATCTCTTTTTTGGTAAGATTGCCATTACCGCATTCTGGCTTGGTGTCAGCTTTATGGTGATAGAATACTTCACCTTCAGCCTTGCGAATATGATAACGATCTCCTTCGAGCGGATAAATCCGCCTCATTGGGAGAATCTGCTCGTCGGTATGATTCTCTCGGTTATCGGCTTCGGTCTTGGTGCTCTGATTAAGAAAATAGCAAGAAAATAACCTTAAACTCAACAATACTTGACAAAATTATTAAAAAGTGTTAAGATATAGGTGTAATACAAAGAAAGGTGTTTTCTTATGGATACGGATATCAGTGCTAAAAGGGAAGTAAAAATATCGGTTATAATGCCTATATATAACGCAGGCGAATACCTTGCCCGCGCGGTAAGCGACGTGCTTAATCAAACTCTGACGGATATTGAGCTTATATGCGTAAACGACGGCTCTACCGATGACTCCTACGACATTCTAGAGGAGGTTCAGCAGGAGGACGGCAGAATTTCTCTTATCAGCGAGGATAACTTCGGTCCCTCGGTTGCGAGAAACAGAGGACTTCGTGAGGCTACGGGCAAGTACGTTATGTTCCTCGATGCCGACGATATGTTTGAGCCCACTCTGCTTGAAACCCTTTACGAGATTGCCGAGAGGGATAATCTTGACGTGGCGGTGACAGGCTTTGACATTTATAACGACAGTCAGAACAGACTTTTTCCTGCCACAGAGGAGCCGAATGCGGCTATCTTTGCGGGAGGTGGAGTCACCTCCAAGAACGAGCATCCCGATTATATCCTCAGCAGTACCACGGGCTACGTGTGGAACAAGCTCTATCGCGCGTCGTTTATCAGAGATAAGAAGCTTACCTTCGATCCGGATCTTTACGTATTCGAGGACGTTCACTTTGTCTGCTGCGCTATGGCTACTGCCGAGCGCGTAGGTATGGCGGAGGGGATTAACGTTCATCACAGAATATACTCCGAGCAGTCGAGAGCCACCCTATTCCGTAAATATTACGGTCAAGTTCCTGTCGTGTATGAGAAGGTAAAGGAATTCTTGATGCAGCGCGGAATGTACGTTCCCCTAAAGCGCGGATTCCTTAACCTGTCTGCAAACAGATGCTATAAGATATATAATCTCCTCTGGAACGATGGCAAGGAGCGCCTCTGGAATATGCTCCACAGTCACTATGCCGCCGAGCTTGATTGGCTCACTATTGAAAAGACCGACTATCAGATAGCCGAGGTCTGCCAGTTCGTTGCCAACGTGGCTCTCTACACTCACGAGGAATATCTTGGCCGTAGCGAAAAGGGTATGAACATAAACGTTGCCGCTCTTGAAAAGGATGAGATCTCCAACAAGGTCAAAACCATGCAGAAGTCCGAGCAGCGTAAGGAGTCCTGGAGCAGATTTACAGGACTGTTCAAGAAAAAATAAAAGTAAAAAGGAACGGAGAGATCCGTTCCTTTTTTAGTGATGTTCGGCAGAGTCGAACGGGATTGAATTGGGCAGTGTGCTTACAACGGCTTTTTAGAAATCTGCGCAAAGGGGCGTGGGAAGCCTATCGGCGTTTTTTCTTTTTTATCTATAATGATAAGAGGATGGGTAAGTGTTTCACCCTCGCCCTTGAGCGAAATATTCTCACAGACGGTGTTTCTGCCGCCAAGGGTAGCAATAGCCTTACGGGCAGAGGAAAGCTCAAATTCAGCGTTTTTTCCCTTCATAGCTACCATCTGACCGCCAACCTTAACGTAGGGAAGGGCAAGCTCGCAAAGCACGCGCATCTCGGCAACCGCACGGGCTGTAGCATAGTCAAATTTCTCGCGGTACTTCGGATCCTTACCACCGTCCTCTGCGCGCATAGTCACGGCAGTAAGATTTTCAAGTCCCAGCATAGCAGCAGTCTCCGCCACGTAATTTACTCTCTTGGCGGTGGAGTCCATAGCGAGAATCTTCAAGTCGGGACGAACGATAGCAAGCGGCAGAGAGGGAAATCCCGCACCGCAACCTACGTCGACTATAGACGCTCCCTTTTTCAGCTTTGCCGCCATAACAACGCAGTCGGCATAGTGGTTAAGTATTATCTTGTCGGTGTCGGTGATAGCAGTAAGGTTGTATTTCTCGTTCTCGGTCAGCATACGTACTGTCAGATCGTAAAATTTTTTCATTCTCTCGATAGAGAGGTATGAGGACAGCCCATTTGCCGCAAAAACCTTTGTCAGATTAGATGTGAAGTCCTTTTCTTTAATTTCTATCATCAGAAATAATCCTTTTGTTTTTTTGTTTTATTATACCCCACGTGGCTTTAAATGTCAAGAAAAATGCGCCTAAGTGAAAAAATATTCTCTTTTTATTGAAAAGTTTTATAAAATGTGTTAAAATAAATTATTAAAGAATTAATGAAAAACCTTTTATGCAGAAAGGCGACTTATGAAGATGGAAAAAAAGCTGACAAAAAAAGAACTGCTTATGCAGCTGAAAAATCTCGGCCTCGTGGTTATCGGCACACTTGTGCTTGCCTTTGGCTGTGCCGTATTCGTCGTTCCTTTTGATCTTGTTACGGGCGGCGTCACTGGTATCTCTATAATTATTGACGAGCTGATTGGCGGTCTGCTTCCAATTGATGTAGTTATCGCTGTTATTACTTGGGGACTGTTCTTCCTTGGACTGGCTTTTCTCGGCTGGGAATTCGCCTTGAAGACTCTCGCATCTACGATAATCTATCCGCCTGCTATATCTTTGTTTATGCACCTCGTTTCCCCAAACGTGCTTGGCGGTGTGTTTGATCTTACCACATCATCTCACGCCAATATTGCGCTTATAATAAGCGCCCTGTTTGGAGGACTGTGTGTTGGTACGGGATGTGCGCTTACGTTCCTTGGCGGAGGCTCTACAGGCGGCGTGGATATTATTGCGTTTATCCTTTGCAAGTTCTTTAAGAGGTGGAAAACCTCTACGGTTATCTTTATCGTGGATGCTACCACTGTTATACTCGGTCTGTTTGTTATTAAGGATCTTATTCTTACCCTTCTCGGCGTTATTTCAGCTTGGATCGCCGCACAGGTAATTGATAAAGTATTTATCGGCGGAAACCGCGCGTTTACCGCGCAAATAGTTTCGGATAAGCATGAAGAGCTTAATCTTGCTATCAGAGAGGAGGTAAGGCGCACCACCACTATGCTGATTGGCTACGGCGGATATTCGGGCGCATCCAAGACCGTTCTCTCTGTCACCTTTACAATGCGCCAGTATGCCGCTCTTATGAACGTTATCAAGCGCATTGATCCCACAGCATTCGTTAGCATTACTCGTGCACATGAGATCAACGGAGAGGGCTTTACCTTTGGAGAGCATAGCTGATCTTTGGAAGGTAAAAAATATAAACGGTATATCATAAAAAAGGCACCGTGCGGTGCCTTTTTTTATGTAAAAATTACTTTGTGAAGTGTGCAAAAAGTCCAATAGCTCCATCGACAATCAGAAGAATACCGGTAATGATGATAAGAATATCAAGACCGTTACCAAAGGCGAGCAGAATACCTACGACAATAGTGACAACAGGAGCGATGAGAGCCTTAATGTCAGGCTTTTTCTTCTTAAGGAGAGGAAGAAGATCCACGACACCCTTAATGGCGATAAGGATACCGAGAACAAGAAGCACGATGCCTGCGAGAGTCCAGCCAAGTACAAGGATAACAATGCCGATAACAAGGCTTACTCCTCCGCTTGTAAAATTCTTTTTTGTAAGCTCAAGCACACCGCAGATCGCGAAGATCGCACCTGTAATGGTCATTGCCCAGTTCAGGGTTTCACTTCTGAAAATAACGAGAAGAAGACCGACGATGATGTAAAGAAATGAAGTAAAAAGAACACTGCTTTGATTTGATTTCTTTGCCATAATAAAACTCCTTTCTTAATAATTTCAATTAATTATAGCACATAATAAACAAAATAGCAATAATTGTGCGAAAAAAGCACACCTTTTTCCTAAAAAATTCACATCAAATATTGCTTTTTCCCCTCCGTTGTGCTATAATATTTAGGTTAAAAATTATGAAAATACGAAAGGCTTATTATGAAGCGTACCGATTTAAGAAATATTGCTATAATTGCCCACGTTGACCACGGCAAAACTACCCTGGTTGACGAGATGCTTCGTCAGGGCGGTATATATCGCGAGAATCAGGAGACCGAGGACAGAGTTATGGACTCGAATGACCTTGAGCGTGAGCGCGGTATTACCATTCTTGCGAAGAACACCGCTATTCACTATAAGGGCGTAAAGATAAACGTTATCGACACCCCCGGTCACGCTGACTTCGGTGGCGAGGTTGAGCGTATACTGAAGATGGTAAACGGCGTTATTCTTCTCGTTGACGCAGCAGAGGGACCTATGCCTCAGACTCGCTTCGTGCTTGAGAAGGCTCTGGCTATGAACCACCGCGTTATTGTTGTTGTAAACAAGATTGACCGTCCCGATGCCCGCCTTGACGAGATCGGTGACGAGGTGCTTGAGCTTCTTCTGGAGCTTGACGCTACCAACGAGCAGCTTGATTCTCCTATGCTCTTCTGCTCGGGCAGAGCAGGCACAGCCAGCTTTGATCCCCATACACCCGGCAATGATCTCACACCCCTCCTTGACACCATTCTCGAATATATGCCCGCTCCCGACGGTGAGGAGGACGAGCCCCTTCAGCTTCTCGTTTCCTCTATCGACTACAACGAGTTTGTTGGTCGTATCGGTATAGGACGTATTGAGCGCGGTATGATAAAGCAGGGACAGGGTGTCGTGGTTTGCAACTACCACGGAAACAGCAAGAACCGTCCTGCCAAGATAGTTTCTATATACCAGTTCGACGGACTGAAGCGCATTCCCGTCACTGAGGCACAGGTGGGTGACATCATCTGCTTCTCGGGCTGCGAGGATATATCTATTGGCGACACCGTTTGCTCTCCCGCAAAGGTCGAGCCCCTCGAGTTTGTTAAGGTTGGCGAGCCTACAATGGAGATGACATTCTCGGTCAACGATTCTCCATTTGCAGGCAAGGAGGGTAAATTCGTCACCTCCCGTCACCTACGTGCAAGACTCTATAAGGAGCTTCTCAAGGACGTATCTCTCCGCGTCACCGACGGTGAGACCACCGACTCCTTCCGCGTAGCGGGCAGAGGCGAGATGCACCTCTCCATTCTTATCGAAAATATGCGTCGTGAGGGCTATGAGCTTTGCTGCTCCAACCCCAGAGTGCTTTATAAGGAAATTGACGGCGTACGTTGCGAGCCTATTGAGAAGGTTATCGTAGACGTTCCCGAGGAGTATATGGGCTCGGTAATGGAAAAGCTTGGCTCGAGAAAGGGTACTCTTGACGATATGCAGCTTCACGGCCGCCGTCAGAAGCTCTATTACACCATTCCCACAAGATGTCTGTTCGGTTATCGCTCCGAGCTGCTTACCGACACTCGCGGAGAGGGACTTATTTCATCTATTTTCGCGGGCTACGAGCCCTTCCGCGGTGAGATAAAGACACGCTTCACCTCCTCTCTCGTTGCATCGGAGAAGGGTATCTCCACCACCTACGGACTTTATCAAGCGCAGGACCGCGGTCCTCTGTTCATCGGCCCCGCAACTCCCGTATATGAGGGTATGATCGTTGGTGAGAATCCCAAGCCCGATGACATTGAGGTAAACGTTTGTAAAGAGAAGCATCTTACCGCCATCCGTTCCACAGGCGCTGACGAGAAGCTCACTCTTATCACCCCTGTTCAGCTCTCTCTTGAGGAGGCTATCGAGTTTATCACCGACGAGGAGCTTATTGAGGTGACTCCCAAGTCCATAAGACTTCGTAAGGTTATCCTTGACACCCCCTCCCGTAAGAGAATGCAGGCGCAGAAGCGTGCAGCATTAAAAGAACAAAATAAATAACTTTCCCACAAATCCCTTGATAATTCAAGGGATTTGTTTGTTTTATTATAGTTTTTATTATAAAAATTGCGCATTTTCCTCTTTTTGTTAAACATATATTCCGAGATTTTGAGCAAATTAATACATAGCAAATCTTTGTCTCGGAGAAACAAAAAATGATGAATAACAAAAGAATCAGAAAAGCGTTTTGCTTCATTCTAACTATATATACACTCCTCTCTCCTCTCTGTCTGAAGGCTGCTGCAGAGGAGTATAGAGAGGATGCGGGCGGATATGCCTGCGTGGAATCTACTCCCGTTCTTGCCGAGGGTGTAGAGGTGGGCTCCCGATTCTGGGAGCTGTTCTTTGGCGAGAGCGAAAAGAAGACCGAGCCCGTAACGCTTCTGCCGGGCGGAAGTGTTTTCGGCGTTAAGATAAAACAAAAATACGTGACGGTCACCGATTCCCCGGGTGTTCCCGCGCTGAAAAGCGGTGACATAATTCTTTCTGTCGGCGGCGAGAACGTCAGAACGGCAAAGGACGTAAAGCGAATAGTGGAAAGGTCTGCGGGAAACAGTCTTACCATACGCGCTATGCATCAGGGCAGTGAGGTTGCCGTTGAGATTAGACCCAGTTTTGAGAACGGTGAATACAAAATAGGTCTTTCGCTCCGTGACGGCGCGGCAGGACTTGGCACAGTAACCTTTATTGATCCGAAAACGGGATTGTTTGGAGGACTCGGTCACGGAATATGCGATGCAGACAGTGGAGAGATAATATCGATGGAAACGGGCGAGGTTTGTGGAGTTATTCTCGGCGGTATCCATAAGGGAGAGAGCGGAAAGCCGGGGGAGCTTTGTGGTATCCTCACCGATAAGGATATGGGAGATCTTTCGGTCAACTGTGAGTGCGGTGTATTCGGTATTATGACTGAATTGCCCGACAGCGCTCTTGACGCGCTACCCATCGGAAGACGTGACGAGGTGACCGAGGGCGAGGCAACCATTATTTCTACTCTAAAAAACGGCAGGACGGCAGAATATAAAATTGAGATTTACGACATTGACCGCGACTCCGACGGCTCGAAGTCCTTCCGCATCCGCGTCACCGACGAAACGCTGAAGGCGCTGACGGGCGGCATAGTTCGCGGTATGTCCGGCAGCCCCATTATCCAGAACGGAAAGCTTATCGGCGCAGTGACACACGTTTTAGTAGCCGACCCGACGGAGGGCTACGGAATCTTCATAGAGAATATGCTTAATTATGCAAATATGATAGAGCTTAAAAATGCCGCATAGTCAGGCGATGTGAAAAAAGCATAAAAGAAACTAAAGAAAATTTGATGTAAATTTTGCTTATATTTATACCGAGCCTAATCAAAAAAACACCTCTGAAACTGACCGAAAAAAGCAGAAAAAGGCTTAAAAATCAGCCTGGAAATCCTCCAAAAACCAATAAAAAAGCCGAGTATTACGAAAATACTCGGCTTTTTCTGTCAACCAACTGTTTACAAAAGACGAAAAAACACTTTTTTCTGAAAAATCGAAGAAAAAACGAAAAAAATCGATAAAATTTCGAAAAAAACAAGCAAAATTTCAAAAAAAACGAAAATTTTTTTGCAATTTCAAAATTTAAAAACGATTTTCAAGCCAAAAACTCACCCATTTCAAACTTTTTGGCGAAATTTTCTGGACTTTTCAAAACTCCTTTTTGAACCGCAGAGCAGAGAAAAAGCAGCTTTTGCCTCAACAGGATCCATCGCTGATTCTAAAATTGCCGAAAATATAAAGTAAGCGTAAAATTATAATTGATTTACTTAACTAAATTCATATCAAAATTTCACTAATTTTTTGTCTGCGGATTTTTCTTTATTTTGCCTTTCCTTACAAAAAGCAACGCAAAATACTATGATTTTTACGTTGCTCTTTATGTGTTATTTATTGTTTCTTCTCTCCTTTTCGCGCTGTTTTTTAGGCGTTAATGTGGGCACTCTTCGAGGCATTTCCTCGGTTGGATAGTCCTCGCCGCAGTAGAACAGCTCGCCGAATTTTGACAGCATAATACGTCTGCCGTCGTTTACCGAGATAGCGTAGACGCGACGGATAGCCGCCTCGGAGAAGCAGAGCGAAAGCCTTATCGTACCCTCCAAAAGATTGATGGTCATTCCCGCGTTTCTCGCCGTTCTGATAAGATTTCTCACCTGCTTTTCAGCCAGGGGAAGCTCTTCTCCGTACTCAATTTCTATAATTAATTTTTCGTTGTCGTTGGATATATTTATTTCCAGAAATGCTCTGCCGTAGATCTCCGTCAGCAGAGTTTTGAAGAAATAGGCGGTGTACTCTGCCGACACCAGCACGCCCGCGTAGGAGGCAACCTGCGCTCGTGCTCTTGCAACGCCGCGGAACCTCTCGTTAATAAACTTCTCGACAGCCTGTGCAAAGCCCTCGGCGGGCAGAACACGCAGCGATGGGTCGAGGGGAACTGCATCCTTTATATTATATTCTTTGACGAATTGCTTTTTATCCATAGCTTATCCTTTAGTTGTTGTTGCTTTCATTGTACCAAATTTCTTCTTTAAAATCAAGTGATGCGGCTTTTTTTATTTCAAAAACAAAAAAGTGTTGCATTTGATCTGAGATTGTGTTAATATAAAATAAGGAAAACTTCGGCGCATACCGCGTGGAAAGGAAATAAAAATGGAAGAACTTTATTCTGTAAAGCTGGCGAAGGTAATAGGCGAGTTTGCGCTTGAAACGCTCTACCTGCCTGACCTGCCTGAAAATATTGATATAACCTGCAGCCGTGTAAACCGTCCCGGTCTGCAGATAATCGGCTTCTATGACTACTACGAGCAGGCAAGACTGCAGATTATCGGCAAGGTGGAGAATATGTACCTCTCCAAAATGCCCGAGAAGGAAAGATACGAGAAGCTGGATGATTTCTTTAAGACGCAGCCCGCAGGTGTGATCTACACCTCCTCGCTGCCCATAGAGGATAAAATAGTCGCTCTTGCAGAAAAGCATCGCGTTCCTTTGCTTCGCACTACGAAGTCAACGTCCGACTTTATGGCGGCTCTTATCGCATTCCTTAACGTTGAGCTTGGTCCCCGCATTACCCGCCATGGCGTTCTCGTCGAGGTATACGGCGAGGGTATTCTTCTGCTCGGTGATTCGGGAGTAGGTAAGAGTGAGACTGCTATCGAGCTTATTAAGCGCGGTCACCGTCTTATCGCCGACGATGCCGTGGAGATCAGACGCGTTTCCGCCACCACACTTATTGGCAAAGCCCCCGAGATAATCCGCCATTACGTAGAGCTTCGCGGTATCGGTATCGTGGACATTCGCCGCCTGTTCGGTATGGGCTCGGTAAAGGAGAGCGAGAAAATAGACCTTGTAATCAACCTTGAGACCTGGCAGAACGACAAGATGTACGATCGCCTCGGCCTTGACGAGCGCACCACCGATATCCTCGGTATAAACGTTCCCAGCATCGTTCTCCCCGTATCCCCCGGCCGTAACCTCTCGGTAGTAATCGAGGTTGCCGCAATGAACAACCGCCAGAAAAAGATGGGCTTCAACACGGCAGAGGAGTTTAATAAGCGCCTCATGGAATCCATGGGCCTCTCTTAAAGGTCATATTTGGCTCATATTGCGGATTGCTCCCGCTTACAGTAGTTTTATATAGCCTATGGACCTTAAGCAAAACAAAAAGCAGATTTAGAAAAAATCGCAGAGTGCGAGACTTGATGTAGGTAAGTATACCTTGCATTCAACGCTATTTCTTAAATCTGCTTTTTTGTTTACCATATAGTTGCCTTATGGAAAAACAGAAAAAGGCTGTTTAGTTAATTCAACTTCACTAATTATTTGACAAAATAGAGAATATGTGGTAAAATCAAGGGGTAAATAGAAAAAATGGCGAAAAGGAAATTGCGATGATTGTTTTTGTAATTGTTTTTTTAGCAGTCACTGTTATCTTCGTGGTAGCAGCAAGCGCGGAGGGGAAAAAAGAACAGGAATATATCGAATTGGAAACCGAAGTGTTAAGGAAACTCGGTTTTTCAAACTGGAATATTATTCCGTATTTTGATGAATATGTTATTGTAAACAGTCATCAGGCGGTTGAAAAGTATGATTCAACAAAGTTCTTCAAAGATCACAGAGAAAAACTCGCAGTGGCAAAAAAAGTTATAAATGAAAAAAACAAAAAAATAAATGTGTTAAAAAGCTTTCTTAGCGATAATGAATATAAAACGCATCCACAATATAGTAAAATATCAGAAAAAATAAATAGCGTCATAAGTAATGCAAGCGGCTATAGAATTTGTGTTAGATATACATCTCCTACAGGAAAAACTACGGTTAATCGCACAATAGTTTTATATATAAATGAAATAACAAAGTTTGAAAATAATCCTGTTTTGCTTATGAGTAAAGGGGAATATAACAAATATTTAAAAGAACAACAACAAGAATTGTTGACTAAAAAGCATCATGAGTATTATGAGCGAGTTAATGAAATAATTGATTATGCCAATGAAAATAGAGAAAAATTGTTTATAAAGGGTAGTTCGGAACGATTGGATAGTCTAGTTGCTCAACTTTTTGACAGAACGGTCAACAGCATCAAAAAAATCAAGTCGATTGATAGTGAAGAATGGGGTGTAATTGGTAATTTAATAAATCAAATTGATGGCGAAATAAGAAAAACTGTAATGGATAATCAAAAGATACTTGATTATTACAATTCAGATGATTTCTATAAAATTAAAGAGACTTGCGAAGTGTTGATGAGTACGCAAAGAGAATTTAACGAATATATTACAGAGAAGGTGGAATCAATTTCTCGTCTCTTTGGTACAAGAGTTGTTAGAAATGAAACGGTTAACGATGATGAATATCAATATATTCGTCCGTATAAAAAAGCAATCACACCATTTAATGCTGAAGTATCGTCAAATGTATTTGCAAGTGCGGAGAATAGTCCGTTAAACTATGTAGTGAAGTATTTCTATACTAACAAGACAATGTATCCCGAGCAGATTCAAAAGCTTCATCTATTGGTGGAGGAATTGGCAACGTTAAAAGAAGCTAAAAAAATAATTGAAAATTATAAAGAGGAGTATCAAAAATATCTTTGTAATGTTCCTAGCTATATTATTGATCAGGATGAGGCTGGCTTCTATTCCAGATTAGGTTTTGCAAATGTTGATGAGAGTGTTTTGGTTGTAGAGTATAAATTTTCTTATACTTCTGGCGGTGGAATGGCAAAAAGAACATTTACGATACCGATGACAGAGGAAAACATTATAGAACTAATCAGACTGCTAGAAGGAAAACTCACCGCGAGTGCTTTCACAAAAGAACAGAGAGCTTTGATGACCAACAAATTGCGTGAGTCTATTAAAAAAAGAGATAATTTTACTTGCTGTAATTGCAAAAACTCTATTTACACAGAACCTAATCTGTTGCTTGAAATTGATCATATTATTCCTGTATCAAAGGGTGGTTATACAGTTGAGGATAATTTGCAAACGTTATGTTGGAAATGCAATAGAGTAAAAAGCAACAAAATGAGTTGATTTGATTTGCAAAACGCTCTAGTTAAAGGTAATATTTACTACTATGCTTTGTGTTAGGTTAATAGGCGAAAGTTGAAGTAATAAAAATCCCCACTCTCGAATATATTCGTAATGAATATAAAACGAAAGTGGGGATTTTTTATGGAAATAAAAACCGATGTAAGCTATCTTAGGAATACAAAATGCTCGGACGTCTATACCGATAGCCAGGCGGACTATATCCTGCCCGACTATATGGGCGATATGCGAAAGATACTCTTTACAGATGCCACCTTGCGCCCCTCGGGCAGATTTGCGGGCGGGGATGAGGTAGAGTTCTCGGGCGTGGTGGTCTATAACGTGATCTATCTTGACTTCGAGGGCGAGCTTTGCTCTGTGGAGTTCACCTCCGATTACGATTACACGGTAAAATGCTCGGGCGAGAGCTATAACGATTCTATCGCCAACACTCGCGTGTCAAATTATGCGGTAAGGCTTATCGGGCCGAGAAAAATATCCGCCAGAGCCTCTCTCGTTGGTAGCGTTCGCCTGTCGGAGAGCTGCTCCGTCGGTGTGACGGGAAATGCCTTTGATGGCGACAGCGCTCCTGAGCTCAGGCGTGGCTCGTTGGGCATAAGAGTCAGCAAGCCCTCCTCGGTCTGCGAGAGGGAGTTTGCCGAGTGTCTGGCAAGACTTGACGGCGCAATAGCCGACGAGGTCAGAGTTATTTACCCCACCGCCGAGATTCTGGTTGAGGATATGCGTGCCGAGGATGACTCGGTCACCGTAAAGGGAAAGCTGCGCTTATCCGCGGTCATAAAAAATGCCGACGAGGTGGCATACGGCACCGAGAAGCAGGTAAGCTTTGAAGAAAAAGTGGATTTCGAGGGATGTGAGAGCCTTGTAAGCCTTACTCCTCAGTTATCCGTCTGCTCGGTAAAGGCTAGCGTTAATGCCGATGACAGCGGCTGTGAGGTGGTTCTGTCGGGCATTGCCGAGCTTTGCGTAATCGGAGAGGGAAATCAGCATATCGACGTTATGCTGGACGGATATTTAAAGGAATGTCCCACCGACAATTCTTACGAGGAGCTTGGTTATACCGAACTTGTTGACTCCACGTCGGTGAAGGGAAGTCATAATGCCGAGGTATATCGCGCAGACGTAGAGGCGGAGGGGGCGAGAGAAATTCTCTTCCTGACCGCAATCCCGAGGCTTGAGCGCGTTGAGAGCGAGGGGGGCAGGGTATCGCTGATTGGCGAGATAAGATACAGCGGCGTTGCCACCGAGGTAATAGACGATAAATTATCCTACGTTGGAGTGAAATTTTCCTCGCCTTTTGCAACAAATGTAAATATAAATTGTCAAAATACCGATAAATTGCGCATAGAAGCCGATGTTCAGGCAACTAATTGCTCTGCTACTCTTGATGCAGAAAAGCTCTATGCCACCTGTACTCTTGAGAGCCGCGTGGTAGCCTTGGAGGAGAATAGCTGCACCACTCTTTGCTCAATGACACGTCGCGACGGAGAGAAATATGAGTCCCAAGGCTCGACAGTCACCGTTTATTATCCCACGGGAGAGGACACCCTTTTCTCTGTGGCAAAGCGCTTCCATTCCTCCTGCCTAAAGGTAGCCCGCGACAACGATATATCCGACGCAGTCTTTGCCGCCGATAACCCCTCTGGTAGCCTTGCAGGCGTAAAAAAACTTATTATATATTAACATCCGCATAAAAAAAGAGCCTTGATTTCAAGGCTCTTTTTATAATTCTGCATTCTGCATTTATTTTATTCCTGCTCCAGCCAGTTTTTACCGACTGTCACATCTACGGTAAGGGGAACTGACAGCTCTGCCGCATTCTCCATTTCCCGCTGTACAAGCTGGCGGCATCTCTCGATCTGCTCATCTGCCACCTCGATTACCAGCTCGTCATGAACTTGCATAACGATTCTCGCATCAAGTCCCTCGCTTCTTATCGCCTCGTCAACGCGGAGCATGGCTAGCTTCATAATATCAGCTGCCGTGCCTTGAATGGGCGCGTTCATGGCAACTCGTCTGCCGAAGGCGCGGAGATTTCCGTTCTGCGCGGTGATCTCGGGAATATATCTGCGTCTTCCGAAGCTTGTGGTTGTATATCCGTCCCGCTCGGCATCCTTGACCACCTGATCAAGATATCTGTCGATGTCGGGGTAGTTCATTTTGTAGCTCTTGATGTACTGTGTCGCCTCGGCAACACTTGTACCGATATCCTTCGCCAGCGAGAAGCCTCCGATGCCGTACACGATGCCGAAATTAACAGCCTTTGCGCTCTTTCGCATCTCGCCCGTCACCTGAGACTCGGGAATGCCAAAAACGGCTGCCGCGGTCTTGGTGTGAATATCCTCACCCGAGATAAAGGACTCGCGCATGGTGTAGTCTCCCGAAATATCCGCCAGCAGACGAAGCTCTATCTGAGAGTAGTCTGCATCTATAAGCGAGCAGCCTTCCTTAGCAATAAAATATTTCCGCATCTGTCTGCCCATTTTAGTCCTGATGGGAATATTCTGCAGGTTTGGCTCTGCGCTGGAAAGTCGTCCCGTGGCGGTAAGAGCCTGCTTGAAGTCGGTGTGAATTCGTCCTTCGCTATCAACAAGAGTGGGGAGAACTGCGGCATAGGTGTTGCGAAGCTTCGTGACCTGACGGTATTCAAGAATATCGTCAATAATGGGAGCATAGGGGCGCAGATCCTCCAGGGTCTGATGATCGGTGGAGTAGCCGCTTTTATTTTTTTTCTTATAGGGAAGTCCAAGATCCTCAAACAACACCTCGCCAAGCTGCTTTGGAGAATTCAGGTTGAATTCTCTGCCCGCAAGCATATAAATTCTGCCTGCCAGCTCGCCGGCAAGACCGTCGAGAGCCTTCGCGTATTCAAGCATTCCTTCCGAGTCGATCTTAAAGCCTGCCTCCTCAATTCTGGAAAGTAAATTTACAAGAGGAATCTCAATGTCAAAGAGAACCTTATCAACGCCGATCTCCTCGGTTTTTGCTCTCATAGCGCGCTCAACCTCCGTAAAGAAGGATTCGCAGGGGGTGTTTGCCTCGGGAGTTTTGCCGCAAAATTCGCTGACTAGGGTGGTCGCCGTAGGGCTTCCTCCGCCCGGGTTCAGCACGTAGGCATACATAAGAAGGTCGGTGAATTTAATATTATCGGGGTTACATCCGCCTTTTCTTAAGGAGTGATAGAGAGCCTTGCCGTCATAGCAAATTATCTCTGCGTTTGCAAAGATCTCGTTGATATCGTAAAACTCGCCTGTGTATGAAAAATGCTTATTTTCACTTGAAATGTAAACTATACCGTTCAAAATCTCCATAGAAAACGGGGATTTTACATTTTTGACGATATTTTCAGCGGTGGCTTCTGTGTAGAGATCTTTAGTATTTTCAAGGGGACTTTCCCCCTCGCTGACATTCTCGCTCTCACTTACGGAGCTTGCGCTGAGTCCGAATTTCACTATGAGAGAGTTAAGCTCAAGCTCGGTAAATTTTCTGTACAATCCTGCTGTATCAACAGGACGGCGTTCAAGGTCGGCAAGGCTTTTGTTAATAGGTGCTTCAGTGCAGATTTTCGCCAGAGTTTTGGAGAGATATGCATTGTCCTTGTCGCGAATCAGCTTTTCGCGCACTCCCTTTGATATGCGCTTGTCATCTATGTTCTCGTAAATGCCGTCGAGACTGCCGAAGTTTTCAATGAGTGTCTGGGCGGTCTTTTTTCCCACACCGGCAACGCCCGGGATGTTATCCGAGGAGTCACCCATCAGCGCCTTCATGTCTACGAATGCGGAGGAGTCGATGCCGTATTCATCACGGAATGCCGCCCCGTCCATATTTTTGGTCTCTGTGTTGGTGGCTAAAAGCACGCGCACCTTGTCGTCGATAAGCTGAAGCAGGTCGCGGTCGCCCGAGAGAATATAAGCCTCGGTGTCGGGCTGTGTATGTGCCATCTTTGCCACCGTGCCCTGAATATCGTCTGCCTCGTAGCCTTCGAGCTCAAGGATATGAAGTCCCATAAGCGACAAACATTCCTTTGCATCGGGGAACTGGGATATCAGATCATCGGGAGTCGCGTGTCTGCCTGCCTTGTAGCCGTCGTACATCTGATGACGGAAGGTGGGAGCTTTAAGATCAAAGGCTACAGCCGCATAATCGGGCTTGACAGCACTAAGCTGACGTGATATAATGTTTATCATTCCAAGAACCGCGTGAGTCGTTTTTCCGCTCTTGGTAGTTAAAGGGCGCATACCGTAGTATGCGCGATTTATTATGCTGTTGCCGTCTATGACGAGTATTTTTTTCATAATAACCTTTCCTTTGCGTGATTACTGCTGATCGTCGGCGGTCGAGCCATCGGGAGCAAAATCGGTAGAAATTTCCGCCTCGGGAATGTCGAAGGTGTAGTTATCCGTATCCTCTGCGTCATCATTTCCTACATTATTATTAGATGCGTGCGCGCGAGAGCTCTTGCGGTTCTCCTCCATCTCCTCGCGTCGAAGAGCAGCCAGAGCGCTGATACTCTTTGCAGCATCACATTCGCATGCGGGGGTAAGCGATCTGGTCTGAAGTACCTTTGAGCAAATGAAAATAGCCATAGCGAGCGTAAGCACGCTTTCAATAATACTGTGAGATACAACGTAGCCGTTTGCAGCATAAAGGATAAGCGATGGAACGGAAGAGTATGTGCAGAGTAGGGTGGCTACAAGACCTGTTGCCACGTATCCGCGCCACTTTGCTCGGCCGAGGGGGATTCTCGACTCAAAGAGGAAGAACAGTGCCGCAGAAATATACGCGAACTGATCGACAAGCTTGTTGGGAGAGTTGGTGGGGTGAGTCTGCTTGTCAAAGAAGAGTATTATAGCCCATATTGCAAGACAGAAGACCACCGAAAGGCTAAATGCTGCCTTATAGAGATGCTGACTTCGCTCGATAAATACCGAAAGGAAGAAGGATACCGCCGATAAGAATGCCAGCAGAGCACAAGCTATTGAAAGGGCAGGGAGTGGTCCAACGGGATATCTGCCGCCGAGGGACAGACTCAAACATTCGGCGCCGAGAAAGACCATTGCTATGCTTACAAGTCCGGCAGGGATATATGAGCGGGCGTTGTCGCTTTTTGCCAGAAGCTTTCTCTCCTTTTCCCCAAGGAAAAGATATGAGCCAAAGCCGATCACCGCAATAGCCACGAGAATGCCCGATATAGTGATGGCAACCTTGTTGTCAAAGTGCATAGTTAGACTGTTAAACGAGGTAAATAGTGCAACCGTGCGTAGCGTAACAACCGCCGCAGCCACGATAAACAGAGGTATAGTGTAAAGGTCGATCCTTTTAAGCTTATTCATAAAACCGTTTCCTTCATTTAATCATAATCGCGCGCGAGGCGCGTATATATATGTATTTCACTTATTTATTGTACATCAAAAATATGAATAAATTGTAAACAAAACGGACAAAAAGAGGATTTTTTTGGGACGAAATAGATATGAATTCCCTCAATATGAGTATTTTGTATTATTTTTGTGCAAGATGTACAAAAATATAATAAAAATTTCGTTAATCTTCTAAAATATTTTTTTAACTTTTTTTCCTAACCCCCTTGAAATTTAATATATTTTATTGTATAATAACTCTGCTTGATATGCGATGAAGCGGGAGGTGGCTACTCTTTGAAGTAGGGAATTTCCGTGGAGTATGTCCGATATTTTAACCGGGCGAAGCAAGAGTGTTGGCCTATATGGGCGCACTGCGCACTTTTTTCGGTTCGTCAGTTACTGCGGGATCTGCCGAACTGATTTTATCGGGGACGTTTGAAACGCCCGAAGCAGTGTAAAACTCGTCGCCTTCTTAAAACGGTGCAAAGCAAAACGTAAAAGGAGGAAAAACAAAATGGCACAGAACAAGATCAGAGTACGTCTCAAGAGCTACGATTCCACTATCATTGACGCCGCAGCAGCAAAGGTAGTTGACGTTGCAAAGAGAAATGGAAGCAAGTTAAGTGGTCCTATTCCGCTTCCCACCGACAGAGAAATCGTTACAATTCTCCGTGCGGTTCACAAGTACAAGGACAGCCGTGAGCAGTTCGAAATGAGAACTCACAAGAGACTGATCGACATCATCGAACCCGGCCAGAAGACCGTTGAGGCTCTTATGAGCATCGAGCTTCCTGCTGGTGTAGAGATCGAGATCAAGGCTTAATTCTTTAAGCAAACAACGGGAGCTTCAAATCCCGAGGAGCGAAAGGCTCCACCCTAAAAGTCACGTTGGCGGATGCCGCGAGGTAAAATCAAAACCGTCAACCAATAACTATGGAGGAAAAAATGAAAAAAGGCATTATCGGCAAGAAGCTGGGTATGACTCAGATCTTCGATGCCAAGGGAAACGTAATACCCGTAACCCTGATTGAAGCAGGTCCTTGCGTGGTATCCCAGAAGAAGACCATCGAGAACGATGGCTACAACGCTGTACAGCTCGCATACCAGGATGTAAAGAAGAATGCGAACAAGGCACAGCTTGGTCACTTTAAGAAGGCAGGCGTTACACCTAAGCGTCATCTCAAGGAGTTCAGACTCGATGATTGCTCCGCACTTGAGGTTGGTTCTGTAGTAACCGTCGATACCTTCGCCGCTGGCGAGAAGGTCGACATCACAGGTATTACAAAGGGCCACGGATACACCGGTGCGATCAAGAGATGGAATCTTCACAAGCTCAGAATGACACACGGCGTAGGCCCTGTACATCGTCAGTCCGGTTCTATGGGTGTTATCGACCCTGCGAGAATCTTCAAGAACAAGAAGATGGCCGGTCAGTGGGGTAACGAGCAGGTTACCATCCTTAACCTTGAAGCGGTTAAGATCGACGCAGAAAAGAATCTTATCGCAGTGAAGGGTGCAGTTCCCGGCGCAAAGGGCGGCATCGTATTCATTCGTGATTCGGTTAAAGCATAACGGAAGGAGGAACACACAATGCCTAATATGAAAGTCGTAAATATGGCGGGTAAGGAAGTCGGTACAATCGAGCTTTCCGAGAAGGTCTTCGGCAGAAAAGTAAACGAAGCAGTCCTCCACACCGCAGTAAGAGCATTTCTTATGAACCAGAGACAGGGCACTCAGTCCACTCTCACCCGTTCGGAAGTATCCGGCGGCGGCAGAAAGCCCTGGAAGCAGAAGGGTACCGGTCACGCAAGACAGGGTTCCACCCGTTCTCCTCAGTGGACACACGGCGGTATTGCGCTTGGTCCTAAGCCCAGAAGCTACCGCATCGAGCTCAACAAGGGCATCAAGAGAGCAGCACTCTTCTCCGCACTCTCCTCTAAGGTTGCAGGCGGCGAGATGATCGTTGTTGACAACATCACTGCTACTGAGTACAAGACCAAGAATATGATTGGTATGCTCAACGCAGTAGGCGCTGCAAAGAAGACTCTCGTAGTTCTTCCCGAGGTTAACGATTTCGTTATCAAGAGCTGCGCAAACATCGAGGGTGTTAAGACCACTCAGTGGAACACCATCAACGTATATGACATCCTTAACTGCGATACTCTCATCGTAGCACAGGGTGCAGTAGCAAAGATCGAGGAGGTATATGCAAGATGAAATCCTATGCAGATATCATTGTAAGACCTCTTATCACCGAAAAGAGCATGGACAGCGTTGGCGAGAAGCGTTACAGCTTCGAGGTTAAGAAGGACGCTACCAAGGCTGAGATTGCACACGCAGTTGAAGCAATGTTCAAGAAGACCAAGGTTGTAAAGGTCAACACCATTAACATGAAGAAGAAGCCCAAGAGATACGGCGTGCACTTCGGTTACACCGGCGAGTGGAAGAAGGCAATCGTAACTCTTTCCGAGGACTCTGCTCCCATAGCCTTCTTCGAGAGCATGAACTAAGGTAAGGAGGTAGAATGAAATGGCAGTAAAGCAGTATAAGCCGACAACTCCGTCGCGCAGAAATATGACAAGCCCTTCCTTCGATGAAGTTACCAAGTTCTCTCCCGAGAAGAGCCTCATCGTAAAGAAGAAGAAAAACGCAGGCCGTAACAACAACGGTAAGATCACCGTTCGTCATCACGGTGGCGGCAACAAGCAGAAGTACAGACTTGTTGATTTTAAGAGAAATACCGAGGGCACCGCAAAGGTTATCGGTATTGAGTACGACCCCAACAGAACCTCTTACATCGCTCTCCTTGAGAACGACGAGGGTAAGAAGAGCTACATCATCGCTCCCGTTGGTCTTACCGACGGTGACGTAGTAGCATCCGGCGCTGATGCAGACATCAAGCCCGGTAACGTACTCCCCATCTCCGCAATTCCTGTAGGTACTATTATTCACA
>JAFWXZ010000055.1 GCA_017522795.1 Clostridia bacterium
GCAGAGTGAGGAGCTTACAAGCGTGCGCTTTGAGAGCAGGATCTACGTTGACGAGGCTGCGCTTAATATGAAGAATTTTTATCTGCGACTTCGCGGCATAGCTATGCCTGCTGACATCTACGTCGGCGAGAACAAGGTGGTTTCTGTTGACGGCAGAACACCCGTTTATAATATTGACCTTGCGGGCAAGCTGGAGAAGGGGGACAACACCCTTTCCATTCGCTTTGACGCGGAAACCGCGGGCGATCTTACCTACGCCGGACTTTCCGCCGCACCCGAGATCATTCGCTTCTCGGGCGCAATAATCGACCGTGTTTACCTCTCCCAGACACATCAGGATGGGGCGGTCAGCCTTGGAATAAAGCTTGATCTGATAGGCGACGCGGGCTCGGTTCGCGCGGTGGCAACTCTCGTTTCCTCTACAGGACAGATATACTACGCAGGTCTTACCAAGGGCGAGGGCAGCATACAGATAAACGATCCGCTCTACTGGTGGCCAAAGGGGCAGGGAGTGCAGAATCTCTACCGCCTGACAGTCAATCTCTGGGGCGAGAGTGACGTTGAGGACAGCGCAACTCTCCGCATAGGTCTTCGCACCGTAGAGGCTGGGGAAAACGGCGCGCTCCTTGTAAACGGCATCTCTATGCTTCCCATGGGCGCGGTCTTTATTCCCGAGCGCGATCCCGACTTTACTACTGCCGATGAGCGCGCGACAGCCTGCGTCACCTCTGCATCTATGGCTGGCTACAACTGCCTGCTTATTCCTCTTGGCGCGCCTGCTCCGTCGGACAAGCTGCTTGAGATGTGCGATATCCACGGCATCACCGTGATCGAGGAGCATTCTGCGGTAAGTGAGGCGGATGCCGAGGCATTACATACCAGAGGGCATCACCCATCCCTCTGCCTTATCGACCTTATCGGCTCGGCTGATCCCGCCGCCGACGTAGCAAGGCTTGAAGCCAAGCTCCCCAACCTTAAAATGAATATTACCGAGCAGAGACCTGCCTACCTCGGTCTGCCCGCTCTTCCTTCGATGAAGACGGTTCGCGCGGCTATCCCCGAGGGCGAGCGCAGTCTGTTCTCCTATGAAATAGAGTCCATCGCCGAGGAGGGCGCGATACGCGATATGCTTCTCTCGGTGGCAGACCGCTACCCCTATCCCGAGAACCTTGCCGAGTTCTCCTACGCCTCGTCTCTTGCGGCGGCGCATAAGGTGGGCAATGCAATCAAGTCAAGCCGTCTTTCCCTCGGTGCATCGGGCAGACCTATCTTCTATCGCCTGCGCGATACCGAGATGGCTGTCTCCGCATCGGCTATCGACTGCCGCGGCAGATGGAAGCCCCTGCAGTACTATGCATCCCGTCACTTCGCCCCCGTGGCGCTCTACGCGGATACCGATGGCGGCAAAGTCACCTTCTCTGTGTCGAGCCAGCGCCGCACCGACCTTATCGGATCGCTTGAATACCGCATTGCCGATGCGGCAAACTACACTATTTTTACCGACTCCATCCCCTGTGAGATCACCGCGATGACCTCACGCGAGCTGCATACCGCAGACCTCACCCAGTATATCGCAGGTCACGAGAGGGAGTACTATATTGAGTTCTACTTAAAGGAGGGCTCGTCGGTCGTCTCAAGGCGCACCGCCCTCTTCGTGCCCGAGAAGCACTTTAGCTTCAAAAATCCGAAGATGAAAACCGTCATCAGCGGTCAGGAGCGCAGATACAGCATCACCCTCTCCTCCGACTGCTTTGTAAAGGATCTGGAGATCGACTTTGACGGCGTGGACGTGGTGCTTGAGGACAATTATTTTGACCTGACAAGCGAGGCGCCCGTAAAGATCAACTTCACCGTCATCGGCGGCGTTGAGACCAGCTATCACTTAAAGGACGTTCTGCAGCTTCGCAGCGTATATGATCTGAAATGAAATCAGGCGTAATAATAATCAACAAAGAAATCGGCCCCACCTCCCAGGGTGTTGTCAATCGCGTCAAACGGTTGCTTGGCGCATCGAAGGCGGGCCACACGGGCACTCTTGACCCGATGGCTACGGGAGTTCTGCCCGTACTTTTAGAGCGTGGAGTAAAGGCCAGCGAGTTTATGCTTTCTTCGGACAAGCATTACGTGGCGACGTTCCTGCTTGGGCTTACCACCGACACCGAGGACGTGACGGGTGAAACGATCACCGAGAGCGACTTAATTCCCACCGAGGCAGAGGTGCTTTCTGTCGTAGAGAGCTTCGTCGGCGAATATATGCAGACACCGCCGATGTACTCGGCGCTGAAGGTGGGTGGCAAAAAGCTGTGCGACCTTGCCCGCGAGGGCATCACCGTGGAGCGCGAGCCCCGTCAGGTGACTATCCACAGCCTCACCGCCGAGAGAATATCCGAGCGCGAGTATACCCTTGACGTCCACTGCTCAAAGGGGACCTATATCCGCACCCTCTGCGCCGACATCGGCGCCCGTCTTGGCTCGGGCGGCTGTATGAAAACCCTATGTCGCGCGTCCGCATCGGGCTTCAGCCTTGCCGATGCACATACCCTCGCAGAGCTTGAGAATATGACCGAGGCAGAGAGGGAAGGCTGTATTTTCCCCGTGGAATATATCTTCCGCGCTCTCCCAGAGGTAAAATTGCCTGTCTTTTTCGCGCGTCTTGCCCACTCGGGCCTTGAAATTTATCTAAAAAAGATAAACCTCGACCTGCCCCTCGGCGCCCGCGTCCGTCTCTCTGACGAACAGGGCTTCTTCGCCCTCGGAGAGGTGAGAAAATTCGAGCAGGGAAGTGCGATAAAGCCGATAAGGCAGTTTTAATAAATGCAAAATGCAGAATGCAAAATGTAAAGTGCAATTTCCACAAAATCGGTTGACAAATAAAAGATAAAATGATATATTAAAAGAAAAAGGGCATCACGCCCCACATTTTTTCTTAAAGGCGACCAAATTCGTCAATAAAAACGCAGAAGCCGAGGGTGTGAGCCTAAGGGATTTTCTGCGTTTTTTCTCTTTTTAAAAAAATTCCAAAATTTGAAGAAATTTTGAAAGAAAGATAGTAATATATATGAGTAAACCAAAAAGGGAGATTTACTCAGGTGGGCTTTTAAGCTAAAAATGACAAAAACGTTTTGAAAGGGGAAGCTATGAAAAAAACAATTATTAAAACGATTTTCTTTGCGATGTTGCTGGTGATCGCAGTCTTTTCAATAGCCTCATGCACTCCTGATGAAAACGGTGGAGATCACGTTCACGATTTTCAGCAAAAGTGGGACGAAACACATCATTTTGAAGAATGCAGTTGTGGTAAAATTACAGACAGAGCGGAGCATACACTTGAATGGGTAATTGATTCCGAGCCTACTTATACCGATGGCGGAATTAAGCATCAGGAATGCAGTGTTTGCGGATATAAGACAATTGAGGTTCTAAAAAACGATAGCGAGCTTGTGATAACGTTGATCGAATATCTAAACTGGCTCGACAGCAAAATATCTTATGATCTGCCCGAATCAACGCTGGAAGATAAAATCAACAGCATTAAAGGCGGAAGGATACAGCCTTTGCTTGTGGACTTTAAGCCGGATAATTGCTACTTTGTCTGCGGATACCACAGTTGTGATGAAGATCTATCTGACAAGGAGGACTATTACTGCGCATCAAAGTACACGTGGGTGAAGTACGAAAGTGAAAAGGATATAAAGGACAGCTACGATGACAAGGCATTTATAGTAGCGTTTCAGATAAACAGACCTTCTCTTACAAAAAACATACTTACAGGGGACAAAAAAAGTCAATCTGTGGAAACCATCGGTCTTTACAAACCCAAATTTGTAAGCGGAATAAACGTAAGCACCTTTAAGGTCGTTGATAGTACCTATATCCATTTGACTGCATCTGAATCAGATATAGTATACCTCAGTTCCTACGAACCGAACTATCTTAACGAGATTCCCTGCGTTCGTCTTGATGATCGGTATTATATCGCATTGGAAATATATACCGTAGGAGTCGATGGAAAACGCCACGACTATGACAATAGTTGGAATTTTGGTGAGTACTATAATTCTGTGATGGAGATAATGATTACCGGAAAGTACAGTCAGGCTATAACATCCGTCTCGACGCGTCATTATGGATTGCTTGACATCGACGAGTTTGTGGAGAAAATAGTAAGGGAGTAAGAGTATACTTTTATAAATTATAAAAATGTCGGCAACATAATATTGACAACCAAATGTAGTAATGATATACTGAAAAAAAGGCATCACGCCCCACATTTTTTCTTAAAGGCGACCAAATTCGTCAATAAAAAACGCAGAAGCCGAGGGTGTGAGCCTAAGGGGATTTTCTGCGTTTTTTTCTTTTTTGAAAAAAATTTCCAAAATTTGAAGAAATTTTGAAAGAAAGACAGTAATATATATGAGTAAACTAAAAAGGAGATTTACTCAGGTGGGCTTTTAAGCTAAAAATGACAAAAACGTTTTGAAAGGGGAAACTATGAAAAAGACAATTATTAAAACGATTTCCGTGCTTTTGACATTTGTTTTGCTGATGCTTGCTTTGTCATCCTGCGACTTGATTTTTGGCAGCAAATACGATCTTCCCGAGGGATATACCGGTGGATTTCCAGGAACCGGAGGCTTCGGCGCTCCGGAAATAGAATATTGTTGGGTAGAAACGTATGATGAATGTCTTGCTGCAATAGAAAAGCTGGAATCCCACGGAAGCGAAATCAATAAAGCTTTAATTTTTTGCTATGAAGGCGAGCTTTTTGATACAAAATATTGTTTTACATTTAACAGAGAAAAGGCGGACAAAATAGTTTTTGGAGAAGATCCATTTGACAGATATGCTGAAAACGTCCACGTACACGCATATGCATTTTTAAAGGATGTAGAGATTGACGAGCTTATATTTTCGGATGTTAATAATTATGACTGTTGCGGTTTTAATGGACTTGATGTCAACTATGCTGATGCGCTGTCTAAGAATCCCGACCTTTCGGATAATGATTTTGAAATACGTACTAAGCGTTATTATTCTCCCGAGGGCAAAGATGAAAATGTGAATTGTCTAGCAAAATATGATGACGTTTATATTTGCGAAATGTATTTTGAACCCACAGTCAGTGATGACTTTGCCGAAACTGCCTTCCGCAAGGTAGTTGATTCCTTGGTTATCGTAGGTAACAAATCGAATCCTTCGTAGGTAATAAGTAAAGTAAATTTTTTGTATCAATGAAGAGAACTTTATGATTTTATGCTGAAAAAGCTTAGCAAATTTGTAAATAAGATTTAATGCTTGAAAGGAATATTGTTATGGAAAAAGAAAAAACCAAAGCGGTTGTTAAATATATCAACAGATATGCATGTAAAAGCGTTGCGCTCATTCTTTCGGTAGTTATACTTGTTTCAATTTGTGCAATCCCTTCTTCTGCAGCTCTTGACATAAACGTAGGCAACAAAACCATTCTTGAACATTATTTTGAAATGGCGGGGGTAAAGACCTCAGAAACCCAACATTTTGTTCCGCCAAATGCAGAGGGTTCTTGTGGATATGTTGCGATGAGTATGGTACTTTCTTACTATGATACGTATTGGCATAAAGATTTTGTATCAGAGAATTTGGAATTTGATGAAGGAGAATATGATCCCGAGGACGAAGTAATTAAAAAAATATTCAATGCTGAATCCGAAAACATTGCATTAAATGCTAAGCGCTTAGCAAACAGTCAATATGGTTTTACAGATTTTGTAAACGATTACAAGGATACTTACTTGCAGCCACATTTAATAAACATGGACAGATATGATAATCCGCTCTTGTTAATACCGGGTTTATTTGGAATATTAGATGGAACTATGGTTAATACACTCCGAACTTATCTTTATGATGAGTGTGGTTTTACCGAAGATGAAGTTGTAGTTAATATTATGCGCGAATCGGAAAGCAGTGATTTGGCGCTCTATAACAAAATGAAGGAGCAAATTGACCTGGGAAATCCTGTTATTTACTATGGCTCAAAAAGTGTATGTGATATTGATATTACCAGTTTCGATGATTGGGCAAAGGTAGCCGGTCATTATATGATAGCATACGATGTTTGTACAAACGATGGTGATGAAGATATAAAGCTTAATTTAGGTTGGAATCTATCAGAAGGCAATACAACCGTATTTCTCTCTGATTGTGAGTTTAATAACAACAACAGTATTGTTTGGTTAGAAATTAATAAAACTCTATTGACTCACGAACACGATAAAAACTATTATAATTCAGATGCTGGAGAATATATTTGTGCATGTCAAATATATTCAACGCATTCCGCTCACGATACTAACCATATGAGTATTGACAGTAACGACGGGTGCTATAACAGTACGCACCACTGGAACAATGCCTGCCATTGCGGAGATCCCGGTCCCGCCAGTACTGTAAACCCACATAATTTAAGCTATACTTATATAGAGATTCCAAGTACAATACATTTTGAGGATTGTGCAGATTGTGGATATGCTCGTTACGCAGAACATACATATAATCAATTGGTGAAAGTGTCTGACGCTTATCATATCAGCACCTGTGCCTGCGGAGCAACAAGCTCGGCAACCGAAGCTCATTATGCTTATAGATATGAGCCATTTAACAATTCATTACACACGGTATATTGCGAATGCGGAAAAGAGTGGACAGAACCTCACGTTGTTTCAAGTGGCGCATACACTAGTGGTAAGAAATATGCCCCCTGTCTGGCTTGCGGCAGTCTTGTAACTATCGGAATGACTCTCCATCCGACAACAAGCGCTCTGCCTCGGACCGAAAACGGAAGCTTTATACTGCCTGACGGTATAATAGTTCTTGTAGATGAGGATATAGAAGCTTACTTTGCCGGAACGCTTGAATTTATTTATACCGACGAGAATTTAGAAACCGAGTAAATTTCATATATTTTTGCCGATGCGTCCTGTGGGCGCATCGGCTTTTGCTTTAATAAAACGCTTTAAATACTTATATTTTTAAAATTTCTTGACAAATCATTCAAAATAATATATAATTATAAAGTTAGAAAATTTTTACTAAAAAGGATATAGAAAAATGCAAATTAAAATTGAAGAGCTTAAAAAAAGCTTTGCTGACGCGCTTGCTCTGGCAGGCTCTGCCGAGGCGCTTGAGGCGCTGCGCGTTGAGTATCTCGGTAAGAAGGGACACGTTGCGGGACTGATGTCCCAGCTTCGCTTCGCCGAGGATAAGAAGGTGGCAGGTCAGCTTATCAACGGTCTGAAAACCTACGTTGAGGGTGAGATCGAGAGAGCCGGCGAGGAGCTTCGTGCGGCGGCTATCGCGGCAAAGGTTCGCTCGGCAAAGAAGTACAACCCCACTCTCCGCTTCCCCGAGGAGCACGGCTCCTACCACCCCATCACCCTTGCTACCCGTGAGGTTGAGGAGGTGTTTATCTCCATGGGCTTTACCATTGAGAACTACGACGAGATCGTTGACGACTACAAGTGCTTTGAGGCTCTTAATATTCCTAAGCACCACCCCGCGCGCGATATGCAGGACACCTACTATCTCGACAACGGTCAGCTGCTTAAAACCCACACCTCTGCGGCGCAGAACTATATTATGAAGAAGTACGGCGCGCCCCTTCGCGCGATCTTCCCCGGCCGTTGCTTCAGAAACGAGTCCACCGACGCCTGCCATGAGAACACCTTCTTCCAGCTTGAGGGTATGATGATCGACGAGAACATCTCTATCTCCAACCTGATCTACTTTATGAAGACTATGCTCTCCGAGGTGTTCCACCGCGACGTTAAGGTAAGACTTCGTCCCGGCTTCTTCCCCTTCGTCGAGCCCGGCTTCGAGCTTGACATCAGCTGTGAGATCTGCGGCGGCGAGGGCTGTCCCTCCTGTAAGAACTCGGGCTGGCTTGAGCTTTGCCCCTGCGGTATGATCCACCCCAACGTGCTTCGTGAGGGCGGCATTGATACCGAGAAGTACTCCGGCTTTGCCTTCGGTCTCGGTCTTACCAGACTTGCAATGATGAAATACGGCGTTAAGGATATCCGTGACTTCAACTCGGGCAACCTTAAGGCGCTTTCCCAGTTTGAATCGATCTAAAGAAAGGAAGGGTTAGAATATGTTTTTATCTATGAATTGGATAGGCGACTTCGTTGACCTTTCCGGCCTTGACAAAAAGTCACTTATCAAGAACTTTACTCTTTCTACCGCTGAGGTAGAGGATATAATTGAAAAGGGCAGCGACATCGAGGGTGTCGTTGTTGCGAAGATCCTCTCGGTTGAAAATCACCCCGAGTCGAAGAAGCTCCATCTTCTCAAGGTGGACAAGGGTGATGAGGTCGTGGACATCGTCTGCGGCGCGCCCAACGTAAGAGAGGGAATGAAGGTTGCTCTCGCAACCCTCGGCGGCAGAATAGGTGAGATTACCATCGCTCCCCGTAAGCTTGCGGGCTACACCTCCTACGGTATGTGCTGCTCGGAAAGTGAGCTCGGCATCTCCGACGATAACTCAGGTCTTTGGGAGATCACCGACGATATCGCTCTCGGTACAGATATAAAGAGCGTTTACGGCATCGACGACATCATCTTCGAGGTTGATAACAAGTCGCTTACCAACCGCCCCGACCTCTGGAGCCATTACGGCATCGCCCGCGAGTTTGCTACCATTACGGGCAGAAGCTTAAAGTGCCCCGATCTCCTTGACGCTTCTCAGTTTGACAGCCTGCCTCCCGTCCTCGTGGACGTTAAGGCAACCGAGCTTTGCTATCGCTACTCGGCTATCAAGGTGGAGAACGTCACCAGAAAGGTCAGCCCCGTGGATATGCGCATCCGTCTTTACTACTGCGGCAGCCGCGCTATCAACTTCTTAGCCGACCTTACCAACTACGTTATGATGGAGCTTGGTCAGCCTATGCACGCCTTTGATAACGCAAAGGTGGACAAAATTGAGGTACAGACCTTCCCCGCGCCCTTTAAGTTCTCCACTCTTGACGGCGTAGAGAGAAATATTGACGAAAATATGCTTATGATCACCTCGGGCGACGCTCCCGTGGCAATCGCTGGCGTTATGGGCGGCGACGCCTCCAAGATCGAGGACGACACCACCTCTCTTCTGCTTGAGTCTGCAACCTTTGACGGCGTGTCCGTAAGAAAGACCACCACCCGTCTTGGCCTGCGTACCGACGCGTCACAGAGATATGAGAAGATGCTTGATCCCGAGCTTTGCCGCGTGGCAACCGAGCGAGTGCTGAAGCTTATTCTTGACCTCGATCCCGAGGCGAGAGTTATCTCCTCCTTCACCGACGTGTATGCAAAGCACTATCCCACCATCACCCTTAACTTTGACAAGAGATTCGTTGACAGATACACCGGCATTGACATTCCCACCGAAACTATCGTAAAGACTCTCACCAGCCTTGGCTTCGGTCTTACCGTCGAGGGCGACAGCTTCACCGCTACCGTTCCCAGCTGGAGAGCAACCAAGGACGTGACCATAAAGGCGGACATCATCGAGGAGATCACCCGTATCTACGGTTACGATAACTTCGAGATCTTCACCGCCGAGAGCCCCATTCTTCCCAAGCGTAAAGAGGTTCTGAAGTCCGAGGAGGACAGAATGAAGGATCTCCTTGTAAAGAGCTACCGTCTGCACGAGGTACACTCTTACATCTGGTCTGACATCAAGAAAAATGAGGAGCTTGGTATCACCACTCCCGATAACGTAAGAATCATCAACGCCCAGACTCCCGATCACGCCATCATCCGTCGCTCTATGATCCCCACTCTCCTTGCCTTTGCAAAGGAGAATAAGGGCTACTCCGACGACTTCGGCATCTTTGAGATCGGCCACACCGTTGACGGCCTTCGTGAGAACGGTGAGTGCAACGAGAGAAATAAGCTTGGCGTGGTTCTTTACTCCAAGACTCGTGGCGAGGAGGCTCTCTTCCACAGAGCCGCAGATGCTGCCCGCGAGCTTGTCAGCGACATTCTTCATAAGAGCGCAGAGTTCGCGTCAACCGAGGGCGATTTTGACTTCTGCCACCCCGTAAACTCCTTTGACATTCTCGTTGATGGCGTAAAGGTAGGCTTTATCGCCGTTCCTCATCCCACCGTGCTTGAGAATATTGATAAGAAGTGCGCTGTCGCATTCTTCGAGATCAGCACCGAGAGCTTTGCAGAGCGCGCGGTAAAGGGCATCAAGTACTCCGAGCCCTCTAAGTTCCCCGCAATCGAGATCGACGTCACCTTCGCTTGCGATCCTGCATCTCTCGTATTCCCCGAGCTTGTGGCTTCGGCAAAGGCTGCCGCAGGCGAGATCCTCGCGGATATGTGGGTAAAGGATATTTACACCGCCGAGGACGGCTCCTACGCCACCACCCTCCGCTTCGCATTCCTCTCCCGCGAGAGAACTCTTACCAAGCAGGAGCTCAGTCCCATGGTAGAGGCGATCACCGCGGCGTTTGCAACCGCAGGAATTAACGTTAAATAAACCAAAAAAGCGACTCGCATGAGTCGCTTTTTTTATTTCAAAGTGTAGAGTTAGGACGTAAATATCAA
>JAFWXZ010000056.1 GCA_017522795.1 Clostridia bacterium
CTCTCGCTACCGACAAATTTTACCTCATTCCCCGATAGCATAGCCAGGGGAATAAGAAATCGCAGGGTACTGCCGCTCTCTCGACAGTTAAGCTCTGCCGTGGGCTTTGCCTCTGCAAAATTAATGCCCACAACCTTGGCGCGCTCGCCGTCATATTCAATTTTCACGCCTAACGCACGCAGGCAATCTATGGTCGCCAGCACGTCCTCAGAGGGAGTGATGCCGCTGATAAGGCTGCTCTCACCCTCGCAGGTTGCCGCCGTGATCAGCAGACGGTGTGCTACGCTTTTTGACGTGGGTGCAAAAAGGCTGCCGCTCGCCCTACCTTTACTTACGAATCTTGTCATATAAATAATCTATCGCCTCGATATAGCCTCCGAGTCCCTTGCCGCTTATGGTCTTGGTGCAGACCTCTCGGATATAGCTTATCTGTCTGAAATCCTCTCTTGTATCAACGGCGGAAATATGTACCTCAACCGTAGGCAGACCTACCGCCTTCACCGCGTCAAGCAGGGCAATGCTAGTGTGAGTGTAAGCGGCGGGGTTGATAACGATGCCGTCCGCCCCCTTAAAGTACGCCTCTTGAATCTTGTCAACAAGATCGCCCTCGTGATTGGACTGATAGCATACAGCTTCAATTCCAAGCCCCACGCAATGCTCCTCTATCATTCGTATAAGGCAGGCGTAATCCTGCTTTCCGTAAATATCGGGCTCGCGTATGCCCAGCATGTTGAGATTAGGGCCGTTTAAAATATATAGCTTCATAGATAGTTCTCCAGTATGTCGTTTGCAACGTAGTCGGGCTCCAGAACAGAGGGAACGATCGCATCGCATACGCTTTTGTAAATAGGATAACGCTGATTGTACAGCCGTTCAAGAGCCTCTCTGTCGGATGACAGAGGACGGGAGTCGGTGGTTATCAGCTTTTCGAGAGGACGGTCAAGAAATATAATTTTTCCGTTATATTTCAGGGCAGAAATGTTTTCTTTCCTGAGTATCGCGCCGCCGCCCGTAGCAATAACCGTACCGCCATTTTCTGCAAGGGCGCGTATTACCTCGCTCTCTACTTCTCGGAATTTTTCCTCACCGTATTTAGCAAAGAAATCCTTGATAGGCATTTTTATTCTCTCAACTATAAGCTCATCGGTGTCGGCAAAGTCGTAGCAAAGCTTTTCTGCCAGCAGCCTTCCCACCGTGCTTTTACCCGATGAGGGCATACCGATAAGCACAATATTCTCTCTCGCCCTTGACCGCGTCGAAAATCACGTCGATCATATATGCGGGGCATTTCACACCTGTAAAAAGCTCTGATGCGCCGATGGCCTGCGCCACCAGCATATAAAGACCGCCTTCGGCATTGATGCCGCGCTCCCTCGCACTCTGCACAAGAGTAGTGTTAATAGGATTATACACCGCGTCAACAACGCCAACGAGTCCTTCAAATTTTGAAATATCAACAGGACAGCCGAATATTTCGGGGTACATTCCGAGCGGGGTAGTGTTTACGATTATCTCCGCATCTCTGTGGTCGCGGTACAGCTCCTCATAGCTTATAGCACCGTCTTTGCCGCTTCTGCTTACGCGCATAATCTCACTTGCACCGAGAGAGCTAAGCACCGCTCTCGCTGTCTTTGAGGTACCGCCAGAACCGAGAATTACCGCCTTCTTACCCTTGGGATCTATTTCCGCGTGGTCAAAAAGCATTCTCATTCCGTAAAAATCGGTGTTGTAGCCGTATAGCTTTCCGCCTCGGTTAACAACGGTATTCACCGCGCCGATCTCCCTTGCCGCCTCGTCTATTACGTCAAGATAGGGAATAACCGCTTCCTTATAGGGAATAGTCACGTTTATTCCTTCAAACGCGCCCTCGCGCATAAAGCTCTCAAGCCCGTCTCTTGCTATCTCCCGAAGCTCGTAATCATATCCGAGCTTTTCGTGTATTGATTTTGAGAAGCTGTGTCCGAGCCTCTCTCCAATTAGTCCGTATTTCATATTAATTCTTCTCTGCAAGGTAGTCGGTGCCGTATCTGCCGGTCAGTGCGTCTGCCATAACGATTGCCGCCATCGCGTCAACGACCGCCCTTGCTCTATGGATGATGGCGGGATCGTGTCTGCCGCCGCTCTTTAAAACCGTATTCTCCATCTTGGACAGAGAAACGCTTGCCTGATCCTTGAAAATGGTGGGAGTAGGCTTGATAACCGTGCGGAAGGTGATAGGCATACCGTTTGTAATTCCGCCGTTGATACCGCCGTTATTATTACTGATAGTTTTGACCTCTCCGTCCTTTACCTCAAAGGGATCGTTGCCCTCGCTACCGTATACGTCGGCAAAGGCAAAGCCAAGACCGAACTCCACACCCTTGACCGCGGGGATAGAGAACAGCGCGTGGGAGAGCATACTCTCCATACTGTCAAACCAGGGCTCACCAACTCCCGCGGGCATACCGATAATTGCGCTCTCAAGTATACCGCCAACGCTGTCACCAAGGCTCTGTGCCTTCTCGATCTCCTTTTTCATACTCGCCTCCGCGCTTTCGGTAAGGGTGGGGAACTGCTTTCCGGAAAGCAGGGCAATATCGCTCTCAAAGTCCTCAAAGGGACGGTCAAATGCCCCGTGCAGCTCGGTGATATGCGAGCCTATTCTGATACCGCGGCTCTCAAGAGCCGAGCCAAGCAGCGCGCCTGCCGCAACGATCGCGGCTGTAAGTCTGCCCGAAAAATGTCCTCCGCCTCTGTGATCCTCGTATCCGTGGTACTTCACGTGGGCAGTGTAGTCTGCGTGAGAGGGACGGGGAATATCCATCTCATCGCCGTAGTCTGCACTTCTTTTGTTAGTATTGGGAATAAGAATACATATAGGCGCTCCCGTTGTGTATCCACGGAATTCACCGCTGACGATCTTGAATTCGTCGCTCTCAACTCTCGCCGTGGAGATCTTGCCGCTCGGACGGCGCAGAGCCAGCTTCACCTCTATATATTCTCGGTCTATCTTTATCCCGGGCGCAAGTCCGTCAAGCACCGCGCCGATGTACTCTCCGTGGCTCTCGCCAAAGAGGGTGACTGTTATATTATTTCCGAAGCTGTTTTTCATCTTACCACCTCGCAAACGTGGCTTATAAAGTTTGCCACAGTCATCTTTTCTATTCTATAGCTGCCTATCTCGTCAACAAATATCACCGAGATACTGCCGCCGTCGCATTTCTTGTCGTGGGAAATATAGGACAGCGCTTCGTCTATATTTCCCTCGTAGCAGGTGGGCAGTTCCACTCTCTCAAGCAGGGGAACAAGCCTTGCCTTTACCTTATCCGAGCATACTACCGTCATTCCGATAGCCACGCACTCGCCGTGGTAAAGCTTACCGCCTGCCGCCGCCTCAATTCCGTGACCGAAGCTGTGACCGAAATTCAGTATCCTGCGAAGACCGCCCTCCCGCTCGTCATCCTCAACTACCGCCTTTTTGATAAGCAGCGACCTGGTGATTATCTCTTCAATATTTTCCTCTGTGTTGTCGCCCTCGATAAGCTCGAAAAGCTCCTTATCCGAGGTAAGTGACATCTTTATCGCCTCGGCAAGACCTGCCGAAAGCTGTCTTTTAGTTAGAGTTTTCAGCACATTGGGATCAATAATAACGCCCCTTGGCTGATAAAACGCGCCTACGATATTCTTAACACCGCCGAGGTTTATTGCCGTCTTTCCGCCGATGGAGGAGTCCACCTGGGAGAGCAGGGTGGTGGGAATATTATAGAAATCAATACCGCGCATAAATGTTGCCGCCGCAAAGCCTGCAAGGTCGCCGACAACGCCGCCGCCAACCGCCAGAACGCAATCCGAGCGTGTCATTCCAAAGTCGAGCATCGCACGGCAGAGCATATCAAGGCAGGCAAAGCTCTTTGATCCCTCGCCCTCCTCTACAGTCACGATCCTTGCCTCGCGGCAAAGGGGGGCAACCCTCTCTGCATACTCCCTTGGCACACCGCTGTCCGTGACGATAAGCACGCGTCTGTCAAGACTGAACAGCTCGTCCGCTTTGCCGAGTAGTCCTCGCCCAATATTTATATCATATCCCCTCTCACCGAGGTCAAGATGTAAGGTAGTCATATCCTTTTCCTTTATAGCTTGATATATGTTCCCGCAAATTTAAGTCTGTCACAGAATTCGCCAAGGCTCTCCATAAGAGAGGTGCCCGCCTCGCTCTGTATATTTCCCTCTACCTCAACGTAGAAGTAGTATTCCCAGAGCAATTCCTTCATAGGCCTTGAGCGCAGAGTTCTCATATTGAAGCCGTGATGTCCGATAACGTCAACGGCCCTTGCCAGCGCGCCTGCCTCGTTGCGCACGGTGAACAGCAGAATGGAGTGAACTCCTCCCTCCTTAGCTACGCGCCTATTGGCAACCCTTGAGAATATAGCGAATCTTGTGGAATTTCTCTTGTTCTCGTTTATATCGTGGTCAAGTACTGTAAGACCGAATATCTCTGCTGCCTCGCGGCTTCCGATAGCCGCCACCGATCTGTCGGGATTTTCCGCAACCCATTTAGCCGCCAGGGCGGTGTTTGCGAACTCGTGACGGGCAAATCCGTGCCTTTTTATGTATTCCGAGCATTGACCGAAGGCCTGGGGATGACTTACAACCTCCTTTATCTCGTCGATAGTCACGCCCTCCTTGGCAAGCAGATCCTGCGTCACGGGCAGATCAAACATTCCGTTCACGTACAGCGAGCCCGAGAACATCAGGTCTGTCACCTGACCGACCTCGCCGTTGTAGCTGTTCTCGACGGGAAGCACCGCAATATCGCACTCACCCTTTTCAACCGCGCGGTATGCGCTGGCGAAGTCACCGTAGGATACCTTCTCGGCCGATGGGTAGAGCTTGCTTGCCGCAATATGCGCAAAAGCTCCTTCCGTACCAGAGAAGGCAACTCTCATCCCTTCTAAAAGGCGGCTCTGATACGCTCTTGACGTCGCCATAGTGTCGCGCAGAAAGCGTACGTAAAACTCGCGTATACGTTCGTTTTCAACGAGGACGGAGTTTTGTCTTATGACCTGCTCCTCGCGTGCCGCGTCAAGTATGGCAAGTCCTCTTTCCTTTTTGTACTCTGCAACGGTCTCCGCCGCGCGCATACGGCGCACGAAAAGCGCTGCCATTTCCTTATCTATTTCGTTTATTTCTTTTCTTGCCTTGTCAAGTGAATTGTTAGCCATTTTCTTTTTCCTTATATGATTTTGCCAGCGCCTCGAATGCGGGCATAGATCTCTCTATCTGCTCTGTCGTCACACAGTAGGACAGCCGTGCGTAGCCTCCTATGCCGAAGTCGTCGCTTGGAACTATGAGGATTTCGTGATTTTTTGCTCTCTCGCAGAACTCGTTGGCATCTCCGCTCGGTGACTTGATAAAGAGATAAAACGCGCCCTGCGGTCTTATCATTTCAAAGCCAAATTCGGATAGCCTTTCCATAAGCATTCGTCTGTTCCTGTCGTAAACAGATATATCAGCCGTCTTGCCGAGACAGTAGGGCAGAGCCTTCTGTAGCAGGCTCGGTGCGCAAACGTAGCCGAGCGATCGTCCCGCGCCGCATACTGCCTGATACACCGATGTGAAGTCCTCGCATCTGGGTGAAACAAGCACGTAGCCTATTCTCTCGCCCGGGATAGACAGCGACTTGCTGAACGAATAGCAGACGATAGTATCGTTATAGTATTTCGTCAGATAGGGAACGGTCACGCCGTCATAAACAAGCTCTCTGTACGGCTCGTCCGAGATAAGATATATGGGATGTCCGTATCTTTTCTCACAGCGGCGTAGCGCCTCTGTCAGCGCCTTGATATTTTTCTCGCTGTAAACCGCGCCCGTAGGGTTGTTTGGAGAATTGATAATGATTGCCGCGGTTTTCTCACTTATCGCGTTTTCAATAGCCATAACGTCGGGCTGAAGCTCTCCGTCACAGGCAACCTCTTTGATAACGCCACCGCATTTTTCGATAAACACCTTGTACTCTGGGAAGTAGGGGGAGGGAACAATAACCTCCTCGCCTGCGGAAACCACTGCCGTCAGCGAGCAGGTAAGCGCCGCCGCCGCGCCGACACTCATATAGATACAGTCTGCGTTAACGCTCTCGCCATAGGTGAAGTTTATATAGTCGGCAATAGCCGCTCTCACACCCGGGTCGCCCTGTGCCGAGGTATATCCGTGAAGCGACACGGGATTCTCGCTTGAAAGCAGATCAGAAAGCGCCGCGTTCACCGCCTCGGGAGTAGCTACGCTTGGATTACCGAGGGAAAAATCGTATACCTTATCCTCGCCAATCTCCGCTTTTCTCTTTTTTCCGTATTCAAAAAGCTCGCGTATTACCGATCTCTTCGCGCCAAGCTCTCGCATTTTTTGGTTTATCATTTCTTTTCTCCAAAAAAGTATAATAATTTATTATACCTCTTTCGCATTACCTTTGTCAAGGTAAAATAATAAAAATATAATTAAAGGGGCGAGTTGACAAAGGCGTTCCTTTGGTGTATAATTGTTTTAACAAAACGAAAGGAGTGGCGGGGAATGATAAAGACCGAAATAAAGCTGCCGTTCAATTACACCGATGCCGATATTTTCTCCGCCATCTCGGAGCGCTTACCTGTCAAAAGAGAGGAGATATGTGAGCTGAAAATCGTTAAGAGAAGCCTTGATATCTCCGACAAAAATCACATTCACTACACCGCCACGGTAGGCATCAGCCTCTCGCCAGAGAGGGAGGCGGGGCTGCTTAAAATGAAGAAAAAGGTCAGCCCTATGTCCGACCTTTCCTTTGATATTCCTCCGTGTAAATTCTCCTCCCGACCTCTCGTCGTTGGCGCGGGGCCCGCGGGACTTTTTGCCGCGCTTTTGCTTGCTGAGGCGGGCGCAAGACCTATCCTTATTGACCGCGGACTATCGGTTGCCGAGAGGGAGAGAAAGGTGGAGCTTTTCACCACCCTCGCTATCCTTGATCCCGAGTGTAATATCCAGTTTGGCGAGGGTGGCGCAGGCAGCTTCTCGGACGGAAAGCTAAAGGTTGGCAGTCTTGATAAATATAAGTACAAGGTGCTCTCGGAATTCGTTTCTGCCGGCGCTCCCGAGGATATTCTCTATTCGGTCGGTGCTCATCTGGGAACGGATAAACTTAAAAATATAGTACAAAAAATACGGCAGAAAATCATTTCTGCCGGCGGTGAGGTTCTTTTTACCACCAAGCTCACCTCTCTTAAAATCCGTGATGGCAGCCTTATAGGTGCTATCTGCGAGCGTGACGGAGAGAATATGGAATTTGATACCGACACTCTCGTTTTAGCTACGGGACACAGCGCCAGAGATACCTTCCTTATGCTCCGCGACTCGGGGGTGAAAATGGAGGCAAAGGGCTTTGGCATTGGTCTACGAATAGAGCATCCGCGTGAGTACATTGACCGCATAATGTACGGCAATAATCCCCCCGAAAATATCGGCGCAGCAAGCTATCATCTGGTCACTCATCTACCTAACGGACGCAGCGTTTACAGCTTCTGTATGTGCCCCGGTGGCACGGTTGTTGCTGCCGCAAGCGAGCAGGGTGGTATAGTCACCAACGGTATGAGTGAGTACGCCCGTAATGCCGATAACTCCAACGCCGCCTTTCTCGTTTCCATCAGCCCTGCCGACTTCGGATCGGATGACGTTCTTGCAGGCATCGATTTCCAGCGCAGAATAGAGCAGCGCGCCTTCGCAGTTGCAGGTGGAAAATATAAAGCCCCCTCAACTACCCTCGGCGCATTTGCAGAGCATCGCGCCGCTGAAATTTCCACCGCAGTTAAACCCTCATATCCCATCGGCACCGAGCCTATCTCCCCCGAGGAGTATCTGCCAGAGTATATTACCGACTCGCTCCGCGCGTCTATATCCGACTTTGATTCCTGGATGGGCGGCTTCTATCTGCCCGAGGCGACAATGACAGGCCCCGAAACCCGCACCACCTCACCCATTCGTCTGCTCCGAGCTCCGTCCTTTGAAGCAGAGGGAATCTCGGGACTCTACCCCGCAGGCGAGGGAGCAGGCTACGCAGGCGGCATAATTTCCTCCGCTCGCGACGGACTTATGGTCGCCGAGGCAATTATCAATAAAAACCGCAAATAACCTAAAAATTAAGGCTGTCGCGTTTTGGCGACAGCCTTTTATATTGACCTTTTATTTATTGAATCGAACCGTTTTCGTATTCAGCCATCAGCATCATAAGATCGGCTATCCTCTCGCGTATCTCCGAGCCGCGATAGGTCTCTCTTATGCGAAGCTTGTCCGACTTACTCTCGAAAATGATGGTCTGCGAAACGATATCCGCGTTGTTTTTGATAGCGTCAGCCTTGTCGAAGAAGGGTTCGTGCGCCTGCAGACGCATGCCATCGGCATTGTATATCAGCGTGTAGCCGCCAATGCCCGTAGATCCGTGATAAGCCTTGCAGAAGCCGCCGTCAATAACGAGAATTCTGCCGTTTGCCTTAATGGGATTTTCACCTCTGTGAACGGGCAAGTGTCCGTTAATTATATGCGAGCCATAGCTTCCGAGGCCAAATTCGCTGAGGATCTTCAGCGCGATATCCTCATTGTCCCAGGATTTGTAGTAGTCGTTTTTCGGCTCAATCCAAGACTCCTTATCGTCTATCAGAAGTCGCTCGAAGGTAGCCATCTTCTTTCTCGCACAGAGGGGAGAATCCTTGCCGCACCAGAGGAACCAAAGGAAGTCCTTGCCTGCCTGTCTTTCCTCGCTGCCTATCTTGGCGAAATAACCCGTTCTCGCCATTCTGTCACAGTAGTCCATAAGCTCTCTGCCACATCTTCCGCCTGCGGCATCCAGCTTCATAAACTCGCCGTTTTCGTCCATCGGGATCGCTCCGTGATAGAGCAGATTGTTGTTGTATATGGTGTACATTCCGCCCTTGTCGAAAAGGAATCTTATCTGCTTGTTCAGCTTTTCCGAGCGCATGAATGCAACCCTCAGATATTCCATTACTCTGTTCTCTGCAGCCGTGAGCCTGTAGGGATCCTTACCGAGCGTTGGGAAATCGCAGTCGCGAAGCCTGTAGGTCTTTCCGCTGATAGTCACAGTACCTGCCTCTTTATCAATCTGCTCAAGAATAAGTCGCTCATTCATCAAAAATGTGGGATTTCTCTTGATTGCCTGTCTCTCAAGCTTGAACTGAATAATGCTTATAGCCTTGTGCATCATAGCCAGCAGATGATCGTCCGTACCGCCAAAGAAATTACCCTCGGAATTGCCCTTTGGCATATATGCGGATATGTCGGATTTTCCGTACATCTCCTCTGCAAACAGGGCGAGGGGACGAAGCGAAATGCCGTATCCTATCTCAATTACGTCAAGATTTTTATAGGTGATAGAGTTGTTAAGCACGGTTGCGATACACACTCTCGAGCCTGCCGCTGCACCCATCCATAGCGCGTCGTGATTACCCCACTGAATATCGATAGTTCGCTCGCGCATCAGCTCGTCAAGGATCATATCTGCTCTCGGACCGCGGTCGAAAAGATCTCCAACGATATGCAGATGATCAATAACAAGGCTCTTTATGGTCTCGCAAAGCCCCTTTATCAGATCCTCCGCTGCGCCGATCCTTATAGACGTCCTGACGATGCTGTCGCAGTACTGCGCCTTCAGCTCGTCCTCACCGTCGATAAGTAGCTCCTCAAGAATATATACGAACTCTCCCGCCTTGTCCAGCAGATGACTTCTCACAACCTCTCGGGTATACTTACTTCCTACAAGACGGCAGACCTTAAGCAGTCTGTCCAGGGTGACGGTGTACCATCCCGAAATATCAGCCTCGCGTGTCTTCGCCTCGGCAAGCTTCTCGGCAGGGTAGTAGATAAGGCTTGACAGCTCTGCGCGCTCGCTCTCGTCAAGCTCGCCGTCAAATAGCTGATTTACCTTGTTTCTGACAACGCCCGACGCGTTCCTTCTTATGTGAGAAAAGGCCTCCCACTCGCCGTGAATATCGCTGAGAAAATGCTCGGTTCCCTTAGGCAGATTAAGCAGACCGTTGAGCCTGATTATCTCCGCTGCCACAGCCTTTCTCGACGGGTACTGTCTCGCCAGCTCCAAAAGATATTTTCTGTCGCTTCTGTCGGTATTTTGCATATTTAGTCCTCCGTAAAAATAAAAGGAGTCTATCTGAATAGATTTGTTTTCTCGTATTTTTTAAGTAAATAATACAGCGCGCTGCCACCCACACCCGCGCAAACGATTTCACCTATACCCACCGTCAGCGCAAGATAGGGATATGAGTCGGGCGCTCCATAGGCAAATATCAGCACGAAGGGAACAATCACCACGTTTGCAATTATGGTGGGCAGTGTAGCCGCCCATTTATACCTCTCGGGCAGATTACGCAGCATCCTCGCGCCCACAGCGCCGATCAGCGTCGCAAGACTGCCGAAGATTATGTCCCAGATAACCACCCCCGGCACCAGCATGTTTGAAATAAGACAACCGATAAACAGACCCGGTATCGCCTCGGGTAAAAATATCGGCAGTATGCATAGCGCCTCGGATATGCGGAACTGAATTACTCCGCTTGATAGCCCTACCAGTGTCGCCAGCTCGGTCAGAATGACGTACAGCGCCGCAATCAGCGCGCCGCGCGTGGTGTAAAGCGTTAGTTGTTTTCTTTTCATTTTCTTTTTTCCTTTAGTTTTGTTTTTTTCGTTGCCACGCAACACGGTGAGGAAGGTCTCGAACTCACCAAACTTAATTATACCACAAAATAATAATAAAAACAATACTATAAATAAAAATTGTTATCCCGTCATAATAAAGGTAAAATCGTTCTTAATTACTCAAAAATCCCCATCTCTGCCAACATTTCACGGTAGCAATTTACCCGCCTTTCCTGTATAATGAAAAAAGAAATATAAGCGAGGGTAGAGTGATTTGGAATTTCTGCTGATTGGAGAATCGAAAATAAAAATCGTCCTGAGCGGCGAGGAAGCCGAAAAGCACGGTCTGAATTCAGGCACACCCGATATAAGCGGGCCTGCCGCCCGCCGCGCCTTCTGGCGCATACTTGAGAGGGCAAGGGCAGAGGTGGGCTTTGATCCCGCGGGAGATAAGGTATTGATACAGCTATATCCCATAAGCAGCGGCGGATGCGAGCTCTTCGCCACAAAGCTTGGCATTCTATCCGACTCCTCAGCGCGTCTGGTGGCAAAATCCGACAGGGTTGCTATGCTGTCAAAAAAGCGCAGTCTTTACTCCTTTGACGAGCTTGAGGATATTATAGCCGCCTCGGTGGCGGTGCGCTCGGTCGCCCGTGACCTCTCGCCTGCAAGCGACGTCTACACCGACGGCGCGAGGTATTTTCTCGCTATCGAGGAGTACGGCAAGGGGGGCGAGCCTATGGAGTTTCCCTGTATTTTAGAGTTCGGCAATGCTATGACCGCCGAAGCTTCAACCTATATCTCCGAGCACGCAAAGCGCCTTACCGATGGCAACGGTATAGAGCTGTTTTCAAAGCTATAAAAAACACCCGTCGGCACTACTTAGTCCGACGGGTAAATTATTTATTTAGCCTCTATATCCTCAATCATTTTCACACGCACCGCGTGTCTGCCGCCCTCGAACTCCGCAGAGAGAAAGGCGTCAACGATGTCGAGCGCAAGGCAGCTGCCTATAACTCGCGCACCCATACAAAGAAGGTTCGCATCGTTGTGACATCTGGTCATTCTTGCAGAATAGGTGTCAGAGCAGAGTGCCGCCCTAATGCCGCGGTGCTTATTAGCGCACATAGACATTCCGATTCCCGTGCCGCAGATAAGAATACCGAAGGATGAGTCAAGCTCGCCCTGTACGCGCTCGCATACCTTGGAGGCAAACTCGGGGTAGTGACAGGATGCGGTGGAATTGCAGCCGCAGTCTACCACCTCGTATCCCTTCCCGGAAAGATATTCCTTTACTTCCTCTTTAAGATTATAGCCTGCGCTGTCTGCGCCTATGTATATTTTTCTCATATTATTCTCCCTTCGCCTTTGCCGCCTCACGCTCAAGTCTCTCGCGCTCTGCCTGGGGCATTCTTAAATATATGGGGGAAAGCTGGATGTCGCTTACCGCCTCGCCGTTTTCGTATTTTCTTTTAGCCACCTTTGCCACCGATGCCGCGTTCTCAAGTATAAGCAGCTCGGGTGTATCGCAGAGCTTGATACCCGCATTTTCAAGGGCGCGCCTTGCAACCGCATATCCGTCGCCCGACAGGTATATGTCCTGTCCCTCGTAGGCTCTCAGCTCCTCTGCAAGCTCGGCAAGCGACACCGCTCTGTCCTCGCACAGCCTTTTCATTTCCTTACCGTCGGAAATAAAGGTTGCCGAGTAGACCTGACCGCGCCTTGCATCCATACAGGGAATAATTATACCGCGAAGTCCGCGCAGATTCTCTGCCAGCGCCTCAATGGTGGATACCGCCACGCAGGGAATATCTCTGCCAAAGGCAAGTCCCTTTACCAGCGAAACGCCGATTCTCACACCCGTGAACGAGCCCGGGCCAACCGAGGTGGCAAGCAGCTCTATATCAGAGAAGCCAAGCTTCAGACCTCTCAGCATATCCTCTGCCATAGGCAGAAGCAGCTCGCTTTGGGTAAGTCCGTTGTCTATGGTATAGCAGGCGAGAATTCGCTCTCCCTCTGCCACCGCCGCCGAGGCAGTCTTTGCTGTACCGTCAAATGCTAATATCTTCATTTATCTCAATCCTTCTTTCGCCCTCTTTGCCGTCGATCCTTGATATAGTCACGAAGATCGCGCCCTCGGGGATGTCCTCCTCGATATTCTCCGACCACTCGGCAATACAGTAGCCCTCTGCCTCAACGTAGTCATCGTAGCCGATAGAGTAGAGGTCGTCGCCGTCTGCTATACGGTACATATCAAAGTGATAGAGGTTCGCTCTTCCGCGATGCTCGTTGACTATGGTATAGGTGGGGCTCTTTACACCCGAAATGCCGAAATAGTCGGCAAATCCTCGTGTAAACGCCGTTTTTCCAACGCCCATCTCGCCTCGCATAGCGATAAACGCGCGTCCTTTTTTCGCCTTGTCAAGCCGCTCTGCCAGCCCGTAGCCGACGCGCTCGGTCTCCTCGGCGCTCTTTGTAAAATAGGTCATACTAAAATCCTTTAAATTCAGTTTTGTATCTCTTTAAGATAATCCTTCGCGCCCTCACCGAGAACAAATCGGAGAATAGCCTCGTATTCGTCCCTCGCCCTCTGCTTGTCCGCGTTGGTCATTTTTGCGTTTTTTACCGCCTTGATAAGAGTATTCTTCGGCGTGTTCTCGGGATCTGTAAGCTCGAGAGCCATAACGCTGTATCCGCCCGCCTTCAGCCTTGCAAGCCTTATTGCATCGGTCATCGCCTCGCACAGCTTGCCCGAAATATGAGGATATTCGGTGACAAATTTCAGTTCCTCTGCCGCCACCTTGCCGTTAAGATATCTGTGACAGCAGGGGGTAGAGAGAATAATATCCGCTCCGAGTCTTACCGCTGTGTCAAGCACGATGTCGGTGGCAATATCGCAGGCGTGGAGTGAGATAACCATATCGGGCTTCTCATCCGGAACGATTTTTGAAATATCTCCCACCTCAAAACGCATGCCCACGTAGCCAAGCTCCTTGGCAAGCGAGTCGCACCAATGGATAACGTCCCGCTTCAGATCCGCGCCGTAAAGGTAAACCCTGCGCCCCTTTATCTCGGTCAGATAGTGGTATACCGCAAAGCTGAGATAGCTCTTGCCGCAGCAAAGATCATATATCCTGATTTCTCCATTTTCAGGCAGTCTCGGATATATATTCTCAATATGCTCGAGAAATCTGTTTATCTGTCTGAACTTGCCCTGCTTTTTGTCGTGAACGCGGCCATCAGCCGAGCTTACTCCAAGCTTGATGAGGAATCTTTCATTTCCCCCAAGAATATAGTTCTTCTTTTTGTCAATGGCCTCAATAGCCGATTCAAAGGCTGGTGCATCTCCACTCAGCTTGCGCTTTAGGTTCTCACCGCCAAGCACGGTCTCCTTGCCCGATTTCGCCCGCTTCAGCTCCGCATCGCCAAGCATCGTTATAAGGTTCACCTGTCGGTATCCGTCTAAAAGGGGGATAAGCTCGTCTGCAAGGCTCTCCTCACCGACATTCTTGTGTGACACCGTGTTGCCGGGAAGAAAATACTCGATAGCCAGCATACGTCTGCCCCTGTGGGCGACAAGGCGGCAGGATACCTTGCTTATCTCACTGTCAACAGGCCTTGACAGTACAAGCTTTTTCAGTGCCTCTTTCTTAAACGAAAGCTCGATTAGACCGAGAAAATCCGTCTTGTTCATCTTTATTTTTCCTTTTTACCGATTGAAAGCTTCTTTTCGTTTCCGTCGCGCAGTCTTTTGATGTTGCTTCTGTGACACCAGACGATAAACGCGCCGAGGAATATTGTACATGCCGCGGTAAGCAGGTGAATCGAGCCACCGAGGAAATAGGAGTAAAGACATACGCACACGGGGAAGAGCGAAGCAACTATGATCGATCCCAACGAAACGAATCCGGAAATCGCAACGATGATAGCAAACAGCAAAACCAGCGCGCCGAATATAGCGGGGCAGAGGATAAGGGCCATAGACGCGGTCACAAGCACGCCTTTGCCGCCCTTAAAGCCGTAGAAAATGGGATAAACGTGGCCAAGCACCGCGCAAAGACCTGCAAGATAGCAATATCCGCTCATGCTGATGCCGTTCTTATAGGAAAAGCCGAAGATCAACGCGGTGAAGAAAACCGCCAGCGCAGTTTTTGCCATATCACCCACAAGTGTAAGTGCCGCCGCGCCCTTTCCATAGGTGCGGAGCATATTGGTAAGACCTGCGTTTCCGCTTCCGTGAGAGCGCACGTCCTCTTTAAACATAAGCTTAGACACTATTATTGCCGAGCTTACGCTGCCGAGAAGGTAGGATACCGCCGCCGTAGCAAGCACTGCCAAGGCCAGAATTACATAGTAGGTCGCGCCCTGCGCGCTGATAAGACTGATAAGTCCGTTGTTGAGTATATTCATAAAATAATTACCTTTCAAAATGATAACGCGAATATTTTACGCGTATAACAAAAATATTATAGCATTAAGAGAGATTAAAGTCAAGAAATATATTGCTTTTTTGTTTTTTTGGGTGTATAATGAGAAATAAAAAGACGGAAGGAGAGCGCTGTGAAAGAGAAAATAAAAGCCTGTCTTCTTGGGCATAATATAGATACCTTTACAACCCTCTCCTATGCCGACGTAAGAGAGACCAACAGCAGAATTATGGAGAGGGAGGGCTTTACACCGCGGAGTGTAATAATCTACCTGCTTCCATATTATGCAGGCGAGTGCGTTAATTTATCGCGCTATGCCGCCTCTCTTGATTACCATATAGCCATATCCGAGATAAATATGGCGCTTGAAAAAGTAATAAAGGCGGAATATCCCACCGCTCGCGTAAAGGGCTACGGTGACCACAGCCCGATTGACGAGCGCCACGCGGCGCTTATCGGCGGCCTCGGTATTGCCGGTGATAACGGTCTTATTATTAACGAAAAATACGGCAGCTATATCTTTATCGGCGATCTCGTCACCGATATCGATCCCGAGCTTCTCGGTGCATCCGTACCCGTAGAGATACAACGCTGCGAGGGCTGCGGAGCATGCAAACGCGCCTGTCCCACGGGCATACTTCGAGGGGAGGGAGAGGATTGCCTCTCCGCCATCACACAGCGCAAGGGCGAGCTTACCGAGGGTGAAAGGCAGCTTATGCGCCAATTTAATACCGCTTGGGGCTGTGACGAGTGCCAGTCCTCCTGTCCTCATAACCGCGCGCCAAGGCTCACCCCCGTAGAATTTTTCTACCGCGACCGTATTCCGCATCTTACCCGTGAGCTACTTGACGGTATGACTGACGAGGAATTTTCCCACCGAGCTTTCGCTTGGCGAAAGCGTAAAACCATTGAGAGAAATCTCGACATATTGTCAAAAAAGCAAACTAAGATTGTCAAAAAATGCTATTTTTATATAAAAACTGCAAAACGAAAGGCGGAAAATGAGCAAAAAACTTAAAGCAATTGTCTCTCCCTTTGCCATGATCTCGCTATCATTATTTATCATCATCGGTACAATTCATATGGCAACCGACCTGTCGGCTGAGCTTGCCGATCTTATTAACGGAAGCATCTCCCAAGGATTTCGCAGACTTATGGCATCGATTGGCGAGATTTTTCCATTCTCGCTCTTTGAGCTTCTTATAGCCTGCCTGCCGATTATCCTATTTTTCGTAATTTACAGGGCAGTGAAGGTCTTTCCTGACAGCGAGAGGCGCCTAAGATTCGTTATCAATCTTGCCGCGGTGATCCTGCTTATATACTCTGGGCATCTGCTTGCCCTCGGTGTTGGTCACAACACCACCTCCATTTCCACTAAAATGGAGCTTAGCGAGGTGGAGGTGACGAGGGATAATCTCATTGAAACGCTTACCTCGCTTCGTGACGAGGTAAACTCGCTTGCGGATGAGGTACCGAGAGATGAAAACGGAGTGTTTACCCACGGCTATACCTATGCCCAGCTTAGCAAAGAATACAGCGATGCATATATCGAGCTTGCAAAGCTTTACGACTTTCCCGAGGGCTATTACTCTACCGCCAAGGGCGTTATGGTAAGCGAGGTTATGTCCTATCTTGGAATCGGCGGCATATACACCTACGTGACGGGTGAGGCTAATATAAACACCAATTATCCCGATTATGTCACCACCTTTACCGTGGCTCACGAGATGTCCCACCAGCGCGGCTTTATGCGTGAAAATGAAGCTAATTTTATGGCATATCTCCTCACCTCGACCTCTGACGATGCTGGCATCCGCTACAGCGGAGCGCTTAATATGTACAGCTATTTTGCCTCCGCGCTATATAAAACCGATAGGGACGCTTATTATGAGATAGTATCGGGGCTTTCGGATCTTGCAAGAACCGACATTCGCGCCTCAAATGCGGTGACAGAGAAGTACGGTGACACTATTTTTGAGGAGATCTCCGACTTTATAAACGACTTCTATCTCACCTCAAGCGGCAGCGGCGGAATTATCAGCTATAGCCGCGTTGTACAGCTTGTTTTAGCATACCGATACGGCTCGGATTAACCGAAATTACTTCTCTCGAATATGATATAACATCATTCGCTTGGGAGAAATTATGAAAAAAATTATCGTAAACGGCGGTAGAAAATTGCAGGGCGATTTAACAGTCAGCGGATCAAAAAACGCCGCTCTGCCCATTATTTTCGCCTGTATTTTAACAAACGGCGTGTCCGAGATAGATAACCTGCCCGACATCGGCGACGTCCGCGCGGCGCTTGCATTGCTTAGTTCATTTGGCGCGAAAATCGAGCGTCGGGGCAGTCTTACCTTCATCGATACCCGCGAGCTTTCTTATATTGATCCCGACGTCTCGCTCACCTCGAAAATACGCGCCTCTACCTATCTTTTGGGCTCTTGTCTCTCACGCTTTGGCAGATGCCCTATGCTCATCTTTGGCGGCTGTAATTTTTCATACCGACCGATAGATATGCATATTGATGCCTGTCTTGCTCTTGGCGCGCACATTGACGGCGATGTAATAACTGCCGATCGACTAAAGGGAAACGTAATCAGCTTCCGCTGCCCCTCGGTTGGTGCAACCGTCAATTCCATTCTCCTCGCCGCCTCGGCAGAGGGAGAAACGCTCCTTCGCGGCTGTGCAGTCGAGCCTCACATAGACGCACTTATCGATTTCTTAAACTCCTGTGGTGCAAGCATCATCCGTCAGGGCAGGGAGATCCGCATATGTGGAAGAGAGCTTCACGGAGGCAAAATTACCGTTATCGGCGATTATATCGAGGCGGGCAGCTATATTGCTCTCGGGCTTATGTGCGGCTCGGTTAGAGTGAAAAACGCGCCTCTCTCCCATATGTCAGCTGTTCTCGACTGCTTCAGCACCCTCGGCGCTACATTTTCATTTGAGGATAACTTCATCTCCGCGCATTTATCTTCAAAAAACTTTCTTTCTCTGACAACAGCGCCCTATCCTGCCTTCCCCACCGATCTTCAGCCGATTTTTGCGCCACTTATGGCAGTCATATCGGGCGGTGAGATAATCGACACCGTCTGGCGCGAGCGTTTTGGCTATCTCGATTCACTCTCGCATTTTGGCATTCTGTCGCATAGAGAGGATAATCGCGCGCGCATTTTCAGATCAAAGATCCACAGCGGTAAGACTGTTGCCCCGGATCTTCGCGGCGGAATGGCATGCCTTATGACCGCCCTTGCGGCAGAGGGGCAGAGTGAGATAGACTCACTTGAAATAATCCTCCGCGGCTATGAAAATTTAGAAAAAAAGCTCCGCACACTCGGCGCGGAGATAAAAATACAAGATACATAAAAAGGTACGAAACAATGAAAAGAATTCTCACAGTGCAGGATATTTCCTGCGTCGGCAGATGCTCGCTTACAGTCGCTCTGCCAATCATTTCTGCGGCAGGCGTTGAGGCGGGAGTGCTTCCCACTGCCGTTTTGTCCACGCATACCATGTTCCCAAAATTCACATTCTGTGATCTCACGGACGAGATTGAGGGCATATCAAAGACCTTTACCGAGCTTGGTCTTGGCTTTGACGCTATTTATACAGGCTACCTTGGCTCCTTCCGCCAGCTTGGCTTGGTTTCAGAGCTTATCGACCGTCACAAGACCGAAAATTGTATGGTGGTTATCGATCCCGCTATGGCGGACAACGGTAAGCTTTATAAGGGCTTCACTCCCGAGTTTGCGCGCGCCATGGCAGAGCTCTGCGGCAAGGCGGATCTAATCATTCCTAACTTGACCGAGGCTGCGTTTATGCTTGATATCCCCTATAACCCCGATTATGACGAGGATTATATCCGCGATGTGTTAAAGAGGCTCTGCGGACTTGGCGCAAAGCGCGCTGCTCTGACGGGCATTACCTTTGATCCCACAAAGCTTGGCACCTATGCCTACGACAGCACCACCGACAGCTTCTTCTCTTACTTCAATGAAGTAAAGCCTGTGGCTTATCACGGCACAGGTGACATCTTCGCATCCGCCACACTCGGCGCATTGATGCGCGGTCACAGTGTGGAAAGCTCTCTTGCTGTAGCCGTAGACTATACTCTCGAGTGTATAAAGCTCACTATGGCAGACGAGGACCGCCGTACCTATGGCGTAAACTTCGAGCAGGCTATCCCTTATTATATTGAGAGATTAAAGAAAACCAATATATAGCGGATGCTTCATTCAGGCATAACCAAACGAAAAAAAGGCAGGGGCATAAAACAATACGAGCCTCTGCCTTTAATAACTATTAAAGAGAAAATTGAGATCAAAACCTTCGGTTTTCTCTATTTTTATTTGGTTTTCGTTTTATCGTCGTTTTTTCGCTCGACGTATTTATATACGCCTATCGCTCAAAAACGGCGATTTCTGCTCTGAATCAAGCTATCCACGAAAGGTTCTTCGCATTAAGAATTCAGTTCTCTGTGAAAACAAAGCTAATTTTTTTGATTTTACTGAATTCTTAATGACTCGGCCCCTTTAATGCTTCCGATGGCTGCGACGCTCTCTCTTTTTTCCAAGAAAGGCAGAGCCCACCGCCACACCGATAAAGCATATGTAGTTCATAAACGCACCGAGCGATACCTTGCCCGCACATATTATCACGTTGATCAGCAGCATTATCAGTACAACCGCAAGAGCCACCAGGGCAGAGAATCCGACTCCCCCATCCCCCTTGATTCTTGTGCAGATAATTCCCGTTATTGCTGCCGAAATCAGCATAACCGCAAGTGAGATAAGGCCTAAGTTGCCGGTCGGATCATCGAGTCCGCTTGCCACGAGCGCACCGACGACGGATAATAAAACGATCACTCCGCCCGACAGCCCAAGACATATAAGAAAGCTCCTTGGCGTACTATCGCCCAAAGCCCGTCTACCTTTTTGCATAAGAAAACCTCCGAATAAGTCTATATAAGCTTATTCGGAGGACTTCTAATTTATTACTTCTTTTTTCTGTCAAAGAAGCTAAACTTTTTCTTAGGCTCCTCGGCGGGCTGCTCAGCAGACTCATCCTTGGTCTCGGGAGCGGTGAGGTCGGCAACGCGAACGTCAACGCTTCTGATAGCTGCCTTGAGGAATCTGATGTGGGTCTTTTCCTTGGTGGTCTCAAGCACGAAGGTCTCTTCCTTGATGGAAACAACCTTACCGATGATACCGCCGATAGTAGTAACCTCATCGCCTACCTGAAGGCCGTCACGCATATTCTGCGCTTCCTGATCTCTCTTCTTCTGGCTGCGGGAGGTGAACCACCACATAGCTACGAGCATGAGGATCATGATGATGGGCATTGCCATACCGCCAAGAAGATCGCCACCTGTGGGGGTAGTGTTGGTGCCGCCTGCGCTGCCTGCGCCATCGGTAGCGGCATCAAGAAGGAATGTTAAAAGGTTCATTGGTCTATCTCCTGTGTTTTTTTATTTTTCTTATACATTATACATTGTATTTTTGAATAATTCAAGAACATTTTGCATTCTTTTTCATAAAATGAAGAAAAAGTGTGAAAAATGTGCCGAAAACCTGGTTTTTTCCTATTACGCAATAGGCTTTGGGGGATTACCCTTGGTGCGATTCTTTTCAGCCGAGTTTACAATAGAGCGCACGACTCTGCCGGGAGAGAGCCACCAATCGCGGCTCCACACACGCATAACCGTCCAGCCGCGTCCTTCGAGGAACTTGGGCTTGTAAACGTCGCGCTCCATAGCCGATGCCGAGGAGGCAAAGGCATCCTTGTCAAGCTCCACGCCGATAAGGTACTTGTCGGATTTGTCGTCGTATACCGCGAGCGAGATTCGGCTGTTCTTGTTTCCGAGGCCGATGTCAACCTTGTATCCAAGCTTTTCGATCCTCTCCTTCATCTGCTCCTCAATGCTGGGGGTAGAGGTAAGGCGGCGAAGCTCGGAGGTGTTGTCAACGGCAGGGCAGAGTGCGCGCAGAATTGCCGCCGCGTGCTCCTTATCACCGTTTGAAACCGATCTGACGTATGACAGATATTCGCGCAGAAGTCTTGGTCCCTCATTCTTTGAGGCATCAACCTTAAGATCCTCGGGCTCAATACTGGTGACCACAATTATCTTGGTCTTCGCTCTCGTTATGGCGACGTTAAGACGGTTCTCGCCACCCTCGGTGGAAAGCGAGCCGAAATTGGTGTATACCTTGCCGGTCTCGTTCGGCGCGTATCCAATAGAGAAGATGATTATATCTCTCTCATCACCCTGCACGTTTTCAAGGTTCTTGATGAACAGGCCTATGTCCTCGCCACCCTCCATTCTGGTCTTCTCGGTGGCGATCTGAATACGGAACTTCGCATCCTTTTGCGCTTCCTTATCTATCGCGTCAGCAATAGCGGCCTGCTGATCACTGTTGAAGGTAATAACGCCGATGCTCTCGTTGTGCTTTCTGGTGGAGAGAATATTTTTGATAAGCTCAACTACCTTCTGCGCCTCTGCTATATTCTTTCTGTCGATCCAACGTCCGTTGACCTTGTATCTCTCCATAGGCTTTGCGCTACGGCCCGTGTAGATATTGGGCGCAACCTGAAGATTGCCCGAGTAGAAGGCGCAGTTAGAGAAGTCGATAAGCTCCTGATGGCGGCTTCTGTAGTGATAGGTCAGATTTGCGCTGTTGTATCTCGCTACCGCAAGATCAAGCAGGCTCTCTACCTCAAGGGCTGCCTGAAGCGATGGATCGTCAACGTTCTCATTCTCCTGACCGAGGAATCGCTTCATGAAGGTAGCCGAGGGACGAAGCTGCTTTGCATCACCCGCAACCACGATATTCTTACCACGGTAGATGGTGGGAATGGTGCTTTCGATAAACACCTGTGACGCCTCGTCGAAGATAACTATATCAAACAGGTTTTTCTCAAGGGGAAGAAGGGAGGAAACGTTTTCGGGCGAGAGCAGCCAGCAGGGGAACAGTGAGAAGATATAGCTTCCGTATACCTCCATAGCCTTTCTGATCGCCCAGTGCTTCTTGTCCTTGGATATTTGGTAGAGATAATCCTTCGCGTCCTCTGCGTTCTGGTACAGCTCCTGATACTCGCGGCAGGCAATGCCGTGGCAGATCTTCTGGGAAACTGCAAGCTGGGATTCCTTGAGCTTGTAGATCCTTGCGGAGATGTTGGGATAGTCCACCACCTTTGCAAGCTGATCCTTCAGCTTTTCCTCGCATACGGTGATCTCGTGATACATGCGTATTACGGGGATCTTTTCTATGATCTCAAGGTAGTTGGGATAATTTCTGCTCGCCTCGTAGGCAAAGTTCAGTATATCCAACATATTCTTGTCAAGGGTGCTGAGCAGCATGCTTACGTCGCGCTGCTCAATATATTTGTCAAGCGCCTCGTGTACCAGCTTGATATACGAAGTATTACCTCTGAGAATATTGTCAATGACCGAGATATAACCGTCCTTGGTCATAACCTTGTAAAGACAGTCGTACTCCTTAACGAACTCACCGATAACACGGAGAGTTTCCTTCATCTTTGCCTCTATCTCCTTGGATTTGAAGCCGCGGAAGAGGGGATTGGGATTTTCAAGTCGGCACTCCATTTTTGCGACCGCGTGGAGTGTGGCGGGGTTGTCAAGCATGGCGTAGTGAGCCAGAACCTGTCTTGTATAAGGATACTTCGTGATGTTGAAGAAGCCCTTGCGCGACTTCTGAATTTCAGATAGCCTTTGCTTGACCTCTGCAATGGTGGGAATGTCTATATCGTCACGCATGCAGTCGATTATGGGATTCTTCTCCTTCGCCAGAGCGTAGGAGTAGTAGGTATCTATAATGTTGTTAGCCCTGATGGTGAACATAGCGTCGGACAGCTCCTTGTAGTTAAGAGCCATAAGATCGTGGCTTTCTATCATTCGCAGATATACCGCGTATTCGCCCGAGCCCTTTTGGAGCATATAAGAGGATGAATACATATCCGACAGCGAGAGGCCAAAGGACTGCTTATCGTTCAGCACATGGTTGATGTCGTCCAGCAGCTTTTCCTGCGCATCGATCTTGCCCTGGATCTCGGTGTATTCGTTGACCAGAGCCTGAATGTCAATGTGCTGATCCTCCTCGCTTCTCTTGTGCGCCTCGTAGACCCGCTCGTAGAAGGCGTGCTTTTGCTTACCCTCGTCGTTGACGTACATTGCCTTCTCGTTAAGAGTGCCGAGACGGGAGAATACAACGTCAAGGGCTGCTTTCTTCTGCGAGACCACAAGAACACGCTTCTTTTTGCAGAGCGCGTCGGTGATAACGTTTACGATGGTCTGCGACTTACCCGTGCCGGGAGGGCCGTAGATAACCATGTTTCCAAGGCTGTCAACCTTCTTGACGACTTCTGACTGGGCGAAGTCAAGCATCTTTACGATATAGCTTGCCTTAGTGACACTTTTCCTTGCTCGAAGAGGTCTCTTGAATTTGATCTTCGGCTTGAAGACGAATTTCTTCTTGCCAAACTTTCCACCGGTGCGGAGCAGCTCGTCTATTGCATCGTTAGTGAGATTCTTCTTCTCAAGCACGCAGTAGTCGTTGTATATGGAGTTGGAGAGGGGAAATCTTCCCAGCACCGCCGCGTGTCTTACCGACAGATCTGTTCTCGATGCCTCGGGCTCTTTGAATCTCGAGTAATTGTATATATTTTTCGACGCCTTGCAGTCTATTCTGATTCTCGCGTTGCCAAGATATTTGATAAGCGAAAGCAGACTTCTGAAGGGGGAGAGATCGTCGAACTCGGTTTCGAGCTCGTCCACGTTCATTCTCTTTGACTGGGCGTACGCAAGTATAAGAGCCTTGTTTATCTGTATCTTTTCATTACCTCTGAAGCGGATATCAACGGTCTCCTCGTCAACGATGTCAATCTTGACGGGGAATAGCATAAGAGGAGCTTTTATAAGCGTCTTCTGCGGACCCTGCTGGATAGAGCCGAAAACGAAGGGATAACCGATGTAAAGATCGTTCTTACCTGTCTCGCGCTCGATCTCCTCAACCTCGCGCTTCAACTCGGTGAGCTTGGTGACCTCAGCCTCCACAAGCCTCGTCTGCTCGGAGGTTATCTTCTTTTTTCTGCCGAACATACGTCGCGCAAATTCTTCCGCCGAGCTTGCGTTATTCTCCTCCTCGGTAGCCTCGCCGCCGGGAGTGCCGAGATTGGCGATAAGCTCCGGTGTCTCCTCGTGGCTGATAAGCGACAGTGGCTCCTTGCCCGCGGACCAAAGGAATTTGATAAGCTCGTTTACCTTATCCTCACGTCCCTCGAAGATCCGACCTATATCGTATGCGCCCTTTCGGACGATATTCTTTAAATATAAACACTTGTTCTTGCCGCCTATCTCAATAAGGCGTTCTTTGTAATAAGTGTATATACCTTTACCCATTTATGTGACCGTACCTTTCTGTCGGGCGCAGGTGACGTCACGTAATATCACCTAAATGACATAGCTTTTTACCCGAACGATTATATTTTTACAGATTTTTACATTTAAAATTATACCACAAGACAATGGAAAAATCAACATACAAAAGGGCAAAAAAGTATATAATTTTAAAAATATTTGGAACATATCTTTACAAAAACACTTGTTTTTGTAAGAAAACCGCGAGAAAGGAGAAAAAATATGGAAACCCCGAATCTTGAAGCAATCCTTGCAGAACTTGTATTGGCAGAGGATAGCATAGATCTACACGAGCCGAAGATCCTCGCAAATATGCCCTCGCGACAGCAGACGATTGACCTTCTTGGTGAGGCAATCAATTTGCTTTTTCCTTATATGATTGCCGAAGGCTATGATGTTCAAATATCACCGCATAAGCGGATAGAAAAGCTTTTTTATATGCTGACCGACTGCCTTTCGGTTCTCAAATCGGAGGAAAAAGAAAAAACGGCGCTCAATATACTATCCTCGCTTCCGAGGGTAAAGCGCGCTCTCATCTCGGATGCCATAGCCATTTACGAGGGCGATCCCGCTGCCACATCACCCCTTGAGGTAATGACATGTTATCCCGGCTTTTATGCTATCGCGGTTCAGCGTATTGCTCACGTCTTTTATCTGAAGGGCATACCCTATCTGCCGCGAATAATGACCGAGCACGCCCATAGCAAGACGGGCATTGATATTCACCCCGGCGCCGGGATAGGCGACAGCTTTTGCATCGATCACGGTACGGGCGTGGTAATTGGCGAGACCGCCGAGATCGGTAATAACGTGAAAATATATCAGGGTGTCACAATAGGAGCGCGGAGCTTTGAAAGAGATGGAGAGGGCAGACTTATAAAGGGGAAAAAGCGACACCCAACCATAGGCAACGACTGTATAATCTACGCAGGCGCAACAATTCTCGGCGGAGATACGGTCATCGGTGACGGCTGTATTATAGGCGGCAACGTCTGGCTCACTCATTCGCTACCGACAGGCTCAAGGGTGTATTACGATAAAAAATGACGGAGCAAAAAACTCCGTCATTTCGTTTATTTATTTTTTGTTTCTTCAATAACGTCAACCAACTGACTGTGCTCAACCTTTCCATCGGCGGTGAATACGATAACGCCCTTTTCATCGAGAACCAGCGTCCTCGGATAGCTTGACGTACCGCCGAGAAGAGTAAAGTACATATCAATAGTGTCGGTAAGCGACTCATCGTAGGCAAAGAGCATCTTGCTGTCAGGGAAGTTCGTAGCAATATACTCGGGAGCTTCCTCGGCGTAGTCAACCGTGTGGACGGTAAGCACTACGACCTCTCCATCGTAATCGGTGGCAACCTGATCAAAGTCGGGCAGCTCCTGCTTGCAGGGACCGCACCAGGTACCCCAGAAGTTGATGATTACTATTTTGCCACGCAGATCCTTGATATTTATCTGACCGCTGCCGTCAACGAGGTCGAGAGAATAGGTAGGACACTTGTAGCCGATAGCGCTACCGGTGGGAATTCCGTCGTCCTCCTCCTCGTCACCCGAGGGAACGTCAACGCCGTCGTCGTAAATGAAGTTAAAGTAAACCAGCGATCCGATAAGAGTAAGTGAAAGCACCAGCGCGGTAATTCTCGATGCCAGCTTTACACGCTTTTCTCTCTTCTTTTCAACCGCCGCCTTTTCCTCGTCGGTCTTTGCAGCCTCTATCTCGCTGTCGGGCAGAATTATCTTTGCACCCTTGTAGCTTATCGCCTTGGTGGGACAGACAGGGATGCATTCGCCGCAGTTGATACACTCCATATCGCCCACGTGGTGAATATCCATCTTACATACCGAGATACATTTGCCGCAATTTACGCACTTGTCCTTTTCCAGCTTGATGCCGAAAATGGAAAATTTATTGAAGAAGCCGTAGAGCGCGCCGAGAGGGCAGATAAAACGGCAGAATGTCCTGTAAATAAATACGCAGGCAACAATAATGCTTACCGCAAGAGCAAACTTCCAGGTAAACAGCGGGCCCAGCATACCGAACATACCCTCATTTTCAGGGTTGATAAGCAGACCTAACGCGCCGCCAACCGTTCCCGCAGGACAAATATACTTGCAAAAGGCGGGGAGAGGGAAGTCCTTCGTCATATAGAGCAGAGGAATAACCACCACGAATAGCACGAGTATCACGTATTTCAGGAATGACAGTACTCTTGTAAAGCGGTTTTTCTTAAGCTTTGGAGTTTTGATCTTATGTAAAAGGTCCTGAAGCAGACCGAAGGGACAGAGCCAGCCGCATATCCATCTGCCGAAAATAATGCCGTAGAGCATTATAATACCGAGCATATAGTAGGGCGCGGTCTTGCCCGATGCCGAGAAGGAATTCTGAAGCGCTCCGAGGGGACAGCTCGTCACCGCACCGGGGCAGGAGTAGCAGTTAAGTCCGGGGGTACAAAGATTCTTGGTTGCACCCTTGAAAATATCTCCCGTGATATATCCCTTTAAATAGGAGTTAAAGAGTAGGGCGGAGTAAAGCTGTATCAGCCTTCTCTTTGTAATTCCGTGCTCGCTCCACCAATTTCTGATTTTTACAAACGCATTTTTCATATCAGCCAAGTCCTATACACTCCGTACAGATTTTTACCGCCTTTGCAAGCACGTCCTTCATACCGCCGTTGGTTATACCGAGTATGATGAAAACGATAGAAGCGGCTATGATAACGTATCTTGCGATAAGAGCGTAGTCGGGCTTTTTCTTCGGATTTTCATACTTCTCGGCTCTCGGAACGACGTTTTCCTTAACGTATCTCTTGATAGCCTCAAGCTCGCGCTTACAGCTCTTTTCTGCAAAGTATATTCTCGGAATATGCACGCCAATCGCTATAGCGCAAAGCGGGAGAGCAAGGGCAAATGCCGAGAGAACGTCACCGTTGAGATTATCAATCGTGAACTCGGCGATGAAGCCTAAATATACCAAAACAAAGGAAAAAATCAAGGCAGACGTCGCATATGCTATTATATCAAACAGTCTTCTGTTATTTCTTTCCTTGCGTATAAGCTCTGCCTCAAAGCCCTCCATAGAGGAGAGATCAAACCTTGATCTGAAGCTTTCGAGCAGCTCGGAATTGGTACGTGCAGTAAGTCCATCGGCCTCTTTTTTCTGCATAATTCTCATCAATACGCCCGCCACCGCAAGCCCTGCGGTGATAATCAGGGGAGCGGCGAGAATTACCAGATAACCGCCCACTCTCTCTCGGGAGTAGGGCTGCGCACCGCCCGTGAAATACAGGTGGGCGGTGCAGACGATAAGCGCGATGCCAAGCAGTATTATGCATACGGTCGTGGCAAGGGCGATCAGCTTTTCATATTTTGAATTTGCCATAATAAGCACCTTTCAAATAATTAAATCTATCAGTCCTTATCTGCGGCCTCGTTAGCGCCGCAGCACTTCTTGTATTTCTTTCCGCTACCACAGGGGCAGGGATCGTTTCTGCCAACCTTTACAGCCTTTACGACAGGCTTTCTTGCGATAGGCTGACCGCCGCCGAAGCCCTCGGAGGTAGGCTTTGCCACCTGCACGCGCTCGGTTGCCTGGGGCTTGGGAACTACCGCCAGGATCTGTCTTACAGTGTCCTCCTTGATGTCGTCAACCATCTGATCGAAGAGATCTGCGCCTTGGATACGGTACATTGCAACGGGGTCTCTCTGGGCATAGGAGTTAAGACCTACGTACTCCTTCAGCTCATCCATTGCCTCAAGGTGATCCATCCACTTCTTGTCAACGTTCTGAAGCAGGATAACCTTCTCAACCTCGCGCATAGCGTCGGGCTTCATACCGGGCATAGCTGCGAAAAGTGCGTCCTTGGATCTGTATATCTCAAGGGCTCTTTCAATAAGCTCCTCGCGCCACGCGTCCTTGTCAATAGCAGCCATCTCCTCGTGAGTGTACTCAAAGTTCTTCTTGTCGGTAAGCAGACCGAGATAATGATTCTTGAACTCGTCGAAGTTCCAGCCCTCGGGCGACTCGTGAGAGAAGCAGAAGTTGAAGGTCTCCTCAACCGACTGCTTTATCATACCGATTATCTTTTCCTGCACGTTTTCGTTCATAAGAACCTCGCCGCGCTGGCTGTAGATAACGTTTCTCTGCTGGTTCATAACGTCGTCGTAGGTGAGGACGTTCTTTCTTCTGTTAAAGTTGTTATCCTCGATTCTCTTCTGCGCCATCTCAATGGAGTTGGAGAGCATCTTTGCGTCGATGGGAGTGCTTTCCTCAAGTCCCATTCTCTCGCAGAGTGCGGCAATGCTGTCGATTCTGTCCGAGCCGAACAGACGCATAAGATCGTCCTCAAGGGAGAGGAAGAATCTGGATTCACCGGGGTCACCCTGACGTCCCGAACGTCCGCGCAGCTGGTTGTCGATACGTCTTGACTCGTGTCTTTCGGTACCGAGAATGAACAGACCGCCTGCCTCGCGTACCTTTGCCGCCTCGGGAGCGATAGCCTCGCGGTGCTTTGCATACAGCTCACGGTACATAGCTCTCGCCTCGTTTACCGCCTCGTCCTCAGAGGGAGCAGAGCTGGTCGCCATGGCGATAAGTCCCTCGTCAACGCCCGCCTTTCGCATATCCATCTTTGCCATATACTCGGGATTACCGCCCAGCATAATATCCGTACCACGTCCCGCCATATTGGTGGAAATAGTGACCGCGCCGAAGCGACCTGCCTGAGCAACTATCTCCGCCTCTTTTTCGTGATGCTTCGCGTTAAGAACGGTGTGTGGAATACCCACCTTTTTAAGCACAGCCGAGAGAGCCTCGGATTTGTCAATGGAAACTGTACCTACAAGCACGGGCTGACCTTTTTCGCGGCAGGCCTTTATCTGCTCTACGATAGCGCCGATCTTTCCGCGATAGGTTCTGAAAACAGTGTCGTTCTGATCAATTCTGATCATAGGCTTGTTGGTGGGAACCTCAACTACGTCGAGTGCGTAAATGGTCTTGAACTCATCCTCCTCGGTAAGCGCGGTACCAGTCATACCCGATAGCTTACTGTACATACGGAAGTAGTTCTGGAAGGTGATGGTAGCAATAGTACGGCTCTCGCGCTGAACGTCAACGCCCTCCTTAGCCTCAATAGCCTGGTGCAGTCCGTCGTTGTAGCGACGTCCGGGCATAAGTCGGCCTGTAAAGGTATCAACGATAAGCACGTTTCCGTCCTTAACTATATAGTCCACCTCGTTTTTCATAACACCGTGCGCCTTGATGGCAACGTTTACGTGGTGGTAGATGCTTGTGTTCTCGGGGTCAGACAGGTTCTCAATGTTAAAGAATTTCTCTGCCTTCTCAATACCGTGCTGAGTAAGCACCGCCGTCCTCGCCTTCTCGTCTACGATATAGTCCTCCTCGTAAACGTCAAGGTCCTGCTTTGAGTCAACCTCTTTGATAACGTGGCGGGACATAGTTCTTACAAGTCTGTCTGCCATCTGGTAGAGGTCGGTGGATTTAGAGCCCTGACCCGAAATGATAAGGGGCGTTCTCGCCTCGTCTATAAGAATGGAGTCAACCTCGTCTATGATAGCGAAGTTGTGACCTCTCTGTACCATTCTCTCCTTGTAAACTACCATGTTATCACGCAGGTAGTCAAAGCCAAGCTCGTTGTTGGTGCAGTAGGTAATATCTGCAGCGTATGCCTCGCGCTTCTCGTTATTCTTCTGTCCGTGAACGATAAGACCTGTGGAAAGACCGAGGAAGCCGTAAACTCTGCCCATCTCATCGGAGTCACGCTTTGCAAGGTAGTCGTTTACCGTGACGATATGCACGCCCTTGCCTGTCAGCGCGTTAAGGTAGGCGGGCAGGGTAGCAACCAGTGTCTTACCCTCACCTGTCTTCATCTCGGCAATTCTGCCCTGGTGGAGAAGAATACCACCGATTATCTGCACGCGGAAGGGACGCTTGCCGAGCACTCGCTCGTCCGCCTCTCTGACCAGCGCAAACGCCTCGGGAAGAATATCGTCAAGAGTCTTTCCGTTTGCCAGGTCACCCTTGAGCTTATCTGTATACGCCCTCATCTCGCCGTCGCTCATCGCGCGGAACTTGTCGGCTAGAGCCTCGGTTGCGTCAACGAGAGGCATTATTCTCTTTATCTGCTTTTCGCTGTAGCTTTTAAAAAGCGAGCTGAAAATACCCATTTTTATGATTTCCTTTCGATAGTAGTCAGGCATCTTTTTCTGCCCGAGTATAATAAACCATCTTATTATACCACAACGAAACAAAAAAATAAAGACAAAAATGTAAAAATATTTTATTTTATTGCAATTACTTTGCGTTTGTGATACAATAAAATAAAAAACGGTAAGCAAAATGAAAGAAATCAACATAGTTTTAGTCTCCCCCGAGATACCGCAGAACACGGGAAACATCTCCCGCACCTGCGCCGTTACGGGAGCGAGATTGCATATTGTAAAGCCTATTGGCTTTGAAATATCCGACCGCACTTTGAAGCGGGCAGGCCTTGACTATTGGGACAAGCTTGACGTCACTTATTACGAAAATTACGAGGATTTCCTTGCAAAAAACGCAGATGCCGAGCTTTACTTTTTCTCTGCCCACGGCAAGAATGCTCACACCGATATCGACTATCCTGACGGTGTTTTTCTCGTTTTCGGCAGAGAGTCTGTGGGACTTCCAAGGGAGCTTGTGGAGGTGAATTTTGATCGTACGGTCCGTATCCCCATGCGCAAAACGCTTCGCTGCCTGAACCTCTCAAACTCGGTAGCCATCGCCGTCTACGAGGTGCTGAGGCAAAATGATTTCGGAGGACTTGAATGATGAAAAAGACTATTGGCAAAATATTAAAGGTTTTAGTCTTTATTATGGCGATATTCGTCGGTATTCCCATCGGCTTTACCGTAGGTAAAATGCTTGGCGAGGGAATCGATGGGGGCAGATCGCTCTTAGAGCTGATTTTGGCTCTTCTGATCGCATACTATGTTAATATCATAGTCCACGAGGGCGGTCATCTTGTTTTCGGACTTATCTGCGGCTACCGCTTCTGCTCCTTCCGCATTGGCAGTCTGATGATGGTCAGACAGGGCGGCAGGCTGAATTTCCGTTCCTTCAAGCTTGCAGGCACGGGCGGTCAGTGCCTTATGATCCCTCCCGAAAATGAGGAGAGCAGATCGCAGATAATTCTATACAATCTTGGCGGTGTTATTTTTAACATCCTGCTTGCCTTGATCTGTATCACAGTGGGCGTACTGATTCCCGAGATGCCTATGCTTACCGACCTGCTTATGTTCAGCGGATTTTTGTCGGTGTTTAATGCTATCGCAAATGGTGTTCCCATGAATGCGGGCGGTATTGCAAACGACGGTATGAACGCCCTTCATTTGTCTAAAAATCCCGATGCCGCCGAGGCATTCCGTAAGACTCTTCTTATCAACGCGGCGCAGACCGAGGGCGAGAGAATATCGGATATGCCCGACGAATGGTTCACTCTTCCCGAGGGTGCGGATATGCAGAACGTTCACTGTGCATCTCTCGCGGTTTTTGCCACCTCAAAGCCTCTTGACCGAGGGGATACGCAGACGGCAGAGCAGCAGATCTCCGACCTATTAAACAGCAAGTATAACATAATCGGTCTGCACAGAAATCTTCTCACCTGCGACCTTATCTGCTGCCGCTTGCTTAACGGCGGAGAGGTAAGCTTAAAGGACTATATGACACCCGAGCATGATAAGCTGATGAAGGCTATGCGTACCTATCCGCAGATAATCCGCACTCGGTATTTTATCACCCTTTTGATAGATAAAAATGAAAAGGATGCAGAGATAATACGCTCGGATTTTGATAAGCTCACAAGAAAATTTCCCTATACACAGGAGCTTGACAGCGAGCGAGCGCTTATGGCAAAAGCACTTGAAAAATACAAAAATCATATATAAAACAAAGCAGAACGCAAAAGGAGATTGAAAAATGAAAAGTATAAAGCCGGGACGCGGACCATCGATGATGGGCGGAATTATGGGAATAGCGGTAGCTGTTTTTGGCGTAATATGGACTGTTATGGCCGCATCAATGGGCGGCGGTTTGTTCGCGCTGTTTGGCGTTGTATTTGTTATCGTGGCAATTGTAAATACAGTTTATAACTTCAAAAATGCAACCTCGAAGAATCGCTATTCTGCATTCGATATCACAACTGGTGAGGAGGAGTCCGATCCGCTAAACGAGCGCTTCGGTGAAAAGGCTGACACCCTCAATGAAAAAAGCTCCTTCTGCCCCTACTGTGGCAATCGTGTAGAGGAGGAATACGAGTATTGTAATTCCTGCGGAAAGAAGTTGCCTTAATGAACTACAAAAACATACATAAGGCTACCTTCATCTCCCGCCCGAATCGCTTTATAGCACATTGTCTGCTTGACGGTGAGACGGTTGTTGCCCACGTGAAAAATACAGGACGCTGTCGCGAGCTTCTGGTGGATAATGCTACCGTTTATCTCGAGCAGTCCGAGGGCAGAATAAGAAAGACGAAGTACGATCTTATAGCCGTGGAAAAACGCCTGCCCGACGGCAGTATCCTGCTTATTAATATGGATTCCCAAGCGCCAAACGAGGTCGCCGCAGAGTTCTTAAAATCAGGACATCTTTTCCCGAATGCTACCCGTATTCGCCGCGAGGTGACAAAGGGCAACTCCCGCTTTGATTTCTGTATCGAGGAGGGAAGTGAGATCACCTATCTCGAGGTCAAGGGCTGCACTCTTGAAAATGAAGGCATCGCCTCTTTCCCCGACGCTCCCACCGAGCGTGGAGTCAAGCATATCGAGGAGCTTATTACCCTTAGGAGCGAGGGCTACGGGGCGGCAATTCTCTTCGTCGTTCAGATGAAGGGCATCATGGAATTCCGCCCTAACGATATAACTCATAAGGTGTTTGGCGACGCTCTTCGTAAAGCCCACGCGGCAGGGGTAAAAATCTATGCCTATGATAGCTTAATCACCCCCGATTCCATAACCGTAGATCAACCCATAGAGGTAAAATTATGATAAAAATAATGTTCGTCTGCCCATAGCCTTCCCCTTTGATTGGAGGGGAAGGTGTCACCTATGGTGACGGATGAGGTGTAGAAGAAAGGATTATTAATGATAAAAATAATGTTCGTCTGCCACGGCAATATCTGCCGCAGTCCTATGGCAGAATTTGTTTTTCTTGATATGATAAAGCGACGCGGTCTCTCGGACAGAATAACCGCCGCATCGAGCGCCACCAGCACCGAGGAGATCGGCAATGACGTCCACCGTGGCACGAGGGCAATTCTGACTAAATACGGCATCCCTTTTACTCACCGCGAGGCTACCCAGCTCACCCGCGCAGACTACGCAAAATACGACCTTTTCATCGGTATGGACAGCTATAACGTCCGCAATATGCTCCGTATATTCGGCTCCGATCCCGAGAATAAGGTGGTAAAGCTCCTTGACCTTACCGACCGCGGCGGCGACGTGGCAGATCCCTGGTACACAGGCAACTTTGAGATTACCTACCGCGACATCTGTGACGGCTGCGAGGCATTGATTTCCCGACTGACCGAATAAAAAAATCCCACACCAGATCGGTGTGGGATTTCTCTATATTAAAGGTTATAATACTTATCAAACTCCGCGGGATGAGGAATCTTGGACATCTCGGAGCACTCGGCTCTCTTGGTCTTGATAAAGTTCTTCAGCAGCTCCTCGGGGAATACGCCGCCTACGGTCAGGTAGTCGTGATCGGCCTCAAGGGCGTCAAGTGCCGCATCAAGAGAGGTGGGCAGTCCCTTTAGCTTTGCCTTCTCCTCGTCGGAGAGGTGGAAGAGGTTGAAGTCATAGGGACCCCAACCCTCCTTGTGAGGATCGATCTTGTTCTTCACGCCGTCAAGACCTGCCATAAGGATTGCCGCGTAGCAGAAGTAGGGGTTGCAGGTCGCATCGGGGTTGCGAAGCTCAAAGCGACGCTTGTCGGGGCTCTTCGCGTATGCGGGGATTCTGATAACCGCAGATCTGTTGGATGTAGCGTATCCGACGGTCACAGGCGCCTCAAAGCCGGGAACCAGACGCTTGAAGGAGTTGGTAGAGGGGTTAGTGATAGCGCAGAGAGATGCGATATGCTTTAAGAGACCTCCCATAAAGTAGTGCGCAGTCTCGGAGAGATGAGCATAGCCGTTGTCGTCAGAGAACACAGGCTCGCCGTCCTTGAAGAGCAGCATATGAACGTGCATACCGCTGCCTGCCTCGCCGTAAATGGGCTTGGGCATAAAGGTGGCGCTCTTGCCGTGCTTCAGCGCGGTGTTGTGAATGATGTATTTGATCATCATAGTCGCGTCAGCCATGTGTACGACCTCACCGAGCTGGGGCTCGATCTCATACTGACCGCTCGCCGCAACCTCGGGGTGATGATAGTTTATCTCAATACCCGCATCAAGCATATGCAGGCACATCTCGCTTCTGCACTCGTAGGAAATATCGAAGGGCTTTGCAATATGATAGTTCTTCTGCTTGGGAACGATAACTCCGCGTCCCTCAACACCGCTGTTCCAGTAGGACTGCTTCGCGTCAAGCGAAACGCAGATAGAGTTGCCCTGTACCTCCCAGCCAATGTCGTCAAAAAGGTAGAACTCGAACTCGGGCAGGATCTTCATCTCGTCTGCCACGCCGCTTTCCTTCATATACTCAACTGCCGCCTTGATAATATTTCTGGGATACTGGGGCAGGGGACGGTTCTTGGGATAATCAATGATCATCGCATTACCCGTCATAGACAGGGTAGGAATATCGCAGAAGGGATCTATAAGAGCTGTATCGGGATCGGGAATAAACACCATATCGCTCTTTTCAACCACCGCATAACCGTAGTTTGAAGCGTCAAAGCCGATACCGCTTACCATAACCTCCTCGGAGAAGTTGTCCGCAGGAATAGTCACGTGACGGTACTGACCGTTAATGTCAACCATCTTAAAGTCGACCATCTTAATGCCCTTGTCTTTAATAAGAGCAAGAATATCCTGAATACTCTTTGCCATAAAAAATGACCTCGTTTCTGTATTTGATGCATTTTTATCCATAACTATTTCATTATAACACAAATAATCAAGTTTTGCAAGCATAAAATGTATTGACAAAGTAAATTAATTCGTGTATAATAAATACAGCCTTGGAAGCGTAGCTCAGTTGGTCAGAGTACCTGCTTGACATGCAGGGGGTCAGTGGTTCGAGCCCACCCGTTTCCACCAAAAGCAAAAGGACACCCTCGCGGTGTCCTTTTGCTTTTAGTGAAGCCTTGGCTCGACGACCTCGCGCAAAGCGCGAATGTGGTTCGCATTCCCGCCGTGGAGTGCGTCAAGCTTGCTTGTAAGCAGCAAGGCGAGGAATATTGCTCGCAATGAGCAAAACCCACCCGTTTCCACCAAAAGCAAAAGGACACCCTCGCGGTGTCCTTTTGCTTTTAGTGAAGCCTTGGCTCGACGACCTCGCGCAAAGCGCGA
>JAFWXZ010000057.1 GCA_017522795.1 Clostridia bacterium
AATCTAAAACGCACTTGTGCGTCGCCAGTAACAGTTAGGGCTATGCCCGAAAATGCAATACCCCCCGTTTTACGGGGGGATATTTATTTATTGCTTATCCGTCGGGATCTTGTTTTTTGAAGAAAACTCTTTAGTTATCGATTAAATCATTTGCTGATCAAAGATTCAGAAAATCCCTTCTGTACTTCACACCAAAGAATTCGGCAAGGCGTACCATCTCCTCGTCCTTGATAGTATTGACGCGGGGAAGATGGGCGGTGAGCATATAGATCTGGGCCGCCTTTTCAACAGTTTCAATAAGGCCGAAGGTTTCGTCCATAGTCTTGCCTGCGCCATAGATGCCGTGCATACCCCAGAGTACAAGGCGGAATTCCTTCATTTTTTCTGCGGTTGCTTCGCCTATCTCGTTAGTACCGCATAGCATCCAAGGGAGAACACCAACGCCGTCGGGGAACACAACTATACACTCGGTACACATCTCCCAGAGGGTGTGGGTAAATTTCTTCTCGTCAAGCTCGTGAACGTAGTTCATTGCAAGGGTGTGAGTGGGGTGAGAGTGCATAACAACTCTGTTCTCGGGGTCAACAGAAAGACGCGCGATATGGCTCATCAGGTGCGCGGGAAGCTCGCTTGTGAATCTGCCGCCATCCCTGTAGCCCCAGAGAAGCCTTGCAGTCTTGCCGTCCTCTGCGATACGGATAATTCCGAGGTTGGTTTCGGGATCGTCATGGACGTTCTTAAAGTACTTGCCCGTACCCGTGACGATAAAAATTTTGCCGATCAGCGCCGTTGCATCAAAGCCAAGGGGTATTTCGCGAATGGAGCTGTTTATATCGAGGTATTCTGCTACCTCGTTTTCTTCAAGCATATAGCTGATGTTTCCGCCGTTGCGCTCGTCCCAGCCAAGACGGTACATATTGGCGCAGGTGTTTCTCATCTCTGTGACAAAGGGCGCGTTAAGTATATTTTTCATCTCTTTGATAAAACCTCGCTTTCGTATTTTCTGACCTCGCTGAGATAATTTTGCGCTACGCCCTCGCGGTCAAGAAATTCGTTCCATACGTCGCCAAATGGCATAGTTTTCATTTCCTCGGAAAGATACATTATGTCGGTAAAGTTGCTTTCGTCCTGGAGCTTTTTCATCTTCGCGTCAGGCTGAAGCAGAGCAAACAGGAGTGCCTTCTGCACGCTTCTCACACCCGTCACCCAAGCGGAGATTCTGTTGATTGACGCATCGAAGTAGTCGGTTGCAATAAATACTCGCTCAAGAGCGTCATTTCTTACGATCTCCTTTGCTATCTCCTTGGTCTCGTCATCAAGAATTACAACGTGGTCGGAGTCCCAGCGCACCGCGCGGGTGACGTGAAGGGCGATCTTTTCATTAAAAAGGAGCAGTGAGGAGATCTTGTCGCTAACCACCTCGGTGGGGTGATAATGTCCGTTGTCCATAAGGGGAGTAATTCCCTTGTAATCAGAGTAGGAAAGGCAGAATTCTGCCGAGCCGACCGTGTAGCTTTCAAGTCCAATGCCGAATACCTTTGATTCAAGGGTGACGTAGACCTTGCTTTTATCGTAGGGAGTATCAAGGATCTCGTCAAGAGAAGCTTTAAATCTTGCCCTTGGAGAAAGACGGTCAGCGGGAATATCCTTATATCCGTCGGGAATCCATATGTTCATTACGCAGGGGATACCCGTTTCGGTGGCAAAGTATTCCGCAATTTTAAGGCAGGCAATGCCGTGGTTTATCCAGTATTTTCTGACCTGCTCGTCGGGCGAAGAAAGGGTAAGACCGTCCTTTACCATAGGATGAGCAAAGAAGGTCGGGTTGAAGTCGATACCCATTCCGCGCTCCTTGGCAAACGCAACCCATCTTTTGAAATGCTTTGGCTCAATTTTATCTCTGCCAACCGCTTCGCCATCGGCAAAGATGGCGTATGATGCGTGAAGGTTAAGCTTCTTCTTGCCGGGGATAAGAGAGAACGCCTTGTCGTAGTCCGCCATAAGCTCCTCGGGTGTATTCGCCTTGCCGGGATAATTGCCTGTTGTCTGTATTCCTCCCGAGAGGGATTCGCGGCTATCAAAGCCAATTACGTCGTCACCCTGCCAACAATGTACGCTTATGTTGACATTTTTGAGGGTTTCTAACGCCTTTTCTGTGTCGATGCCATATTCGGCATACATATTTTTTGCTTCAAGATATCTGCTCATTTATCTGCCTCCATTTGTATTTTAAGATTTCCGAGGGCGGTCGCCTCAATGGGCAGAGCCACCACTCTTTTGCCTGTAAATTCCTCTGTCAGACGGTTAAGATAGCCGTTCTTTGCGCCGCCGCCTACAATATAGATTTTTTCATATTTTCGGTTGGTATTTGCTTCAAGCTCCTCTATTGCAACTCGGTAGCTCAGAGCTAAGCTGCGATAGGCGCAGCGGAAATAATCTCCCACGCCTTCAATACCTCCCGTGGCTTTGTCAAAGGCAGCCCTCATGCTCTCCGGAGCTAAAAACTCCTCTGCGTTTGCATCAATAAAAACGTCGCATAAGCTTTTTTCTGCCATTTCAACGATTTTTCCGAAGGGTGTATCGGGGCAAAGCTCCCGCCTCAGCTCGTTAATAAGCCACATACCCATAATGTTTTTCTGATATCGGTTATAGCCTACGCCGCCCTCGTTAGAGTAGTTGGCAAGCTCACTGCCCTTATCGGTTATGGGCTTTTCGGTCTTTACGCCGAGCAGCGACCAGGTTCCCGAGGATATGTATGGGTGGTTTTCCTCCATTGGTATACCCTCAACGGCAGATCCCGTGTCGTGAGTTGCGCAGAGCATCACCCTGCAATCTCCGCCGACCTGCTCTCTTACCTGAGGAAGAAGTGTTCCGAGAACGGTTCCCGGCTGCGAAAGCCTTGGGAAAAGCCGGCTCGGATAACCGAGCGCGCCGGTAATTTTCTCGTCGAATTCACCCGTCACGGCGTTCACCATTCCCGTTGTCGTGGCGTTGGTATATTCTCTTGCTTTTACTCCCGATAGCCTCCACATAAGGTATTCGGGAATCATAAGCATATCGGTTGATCTGTCCAAGCGGCCGTTTTTCTTGTCGTCATAAAGCTGATATATCGTATTAAAGGGCTGGAATTGACAGCCGACGCGCGAATACAGCTCGGAGAAGGGAAGTATGCCGTGCACCTCGGGGATAACCGCCTCGGTTCTGCTATCGCGGTAGGCGTAAACGGGGAAGATCTCGCGCTCTCCCTGCATAAGTACGTAGTCCACGCCCCAGGTATCTATTGAAAGGCTTTCGATTTTTGGATAAAGGCGAAATGCCTCGCGAATTCCCTCAACCACACTATTATAGAGAGCCTCGGTGTCCCAGACGAGATGACCGCCTTCCCGTTTCACTCCGTTGGGAAAACGAAAAACCTCGTTTGTCTTGATCTCTCCGCCCTCGCGCCAGCCAACGATATGTCTGCCCGAGGATGCTCCGATATCTATTGCTAAATAATATGCCAAGATAAGTCTCCTTTCATAGTTAACTATTGTAATGATACCATATGTCGTGAAAAAATAAAAGAACACTATTTGTTTAAAAAAGTGTCCTTATTTGTATTGATTTTTCCACCGCAATATGTTAAAATAAAGCGAGGTGATATTATGATAAAGCAGGAGATACTAAACGAGCTTATTCCCATAACCGAGGAGGAAAGAGCGATACTTGACGGCGCGGGCGTCGATAAAAGCATATACACTACCCACGGCGGCAGCGTTATCAGGCATAAAAAGCTGCTCTCCGACGGCAGACTTATCCGTGTGAGAGCTCATACCCGATTCGTGCATTTCCCCGAGCATACCCACGATTATATAGAGGCGGTCTATATGTGCTCAGGAGAAACAACACACATAATAAACGGCAAGGAGCTGATTCTAAAGGAGGGCGAGCTGCTATTTCTCGGGCAGAATGCGCGCCAGGAGATACTGCCCGCCGGCGAGGGCGATATTGCGGTGAATTTTATTATTCAGCCCTTGTTTTTCGACAAGACTCTTGAGATGCTCGGCGCCGAGGAAACGCCTATAAAAAGCTTTTTGCTTCGTTCTCTGCTTGACGGAGTAAATCAAGGCTATCTGCATTTTAAGGTGTCGGGAGTACTTCCTGTGCAGAATCTGATCGAAAATCTTATCTGGACACTGATACATAATACGTCTAACAAAAGAAACATTAACCAGACGACGATGGGTCTGCTCTTTATGCAGCTGTTAAACCACACCGACAGGCTTGCCTATGAGAGCCGCGAGGACAGAGCGATAATGGAGATCCTTCGCTATATTGAAGGAAATTATAAGGACGGCTCGCTTACCGAGGCGGCGAGGCTCTTGCACTATGATTTTTATTGGCTTAGCCACGAGATAAAAAACAGAACAGGCAAGACGTATACCGATCATTTGCAGGAAAAAAGGCTATCACAGGCGGCGTTTCTCCTTAAAAACACAGGGCTTTCCGTGGAAGAAATTGCCCTTGCCGTCGGCTATGAGAACAAAAGCTATTTTCATAGAATCTTTACTGCAAGATATGGCACAAGTCCTAGAAAATACAGAACCAATATAAGCGAATAAAAGAAAAATGACAAGCACTGTGTCTTGTCATTTTTCTTTTTATTTAGCATAGCTTCCGAGCAGATACAGACTCTCTTTAGGGTGTCTTGTTTGGCTGCTTCTATCAACTGCAACAAGACCGAAGGTGATAGCATAGCCCTTCTGCCACTCGAAGTTATCAAGCAGGCTCCAATGACAATATCCACGGAGCTTTATTCCGTCCTCTACGCATTTTTGAATACCGGCCATAGCGGTTTCTATAAATCGGCATCTTTCCTTATCATCGCTGGTGGCAATGCCGTTTTCAGTAACCAAAATTTCGCCTTCAAATTCCTTCGCAACAGCCCTTACCACGTTGGCAATAGCCTCGGGGTAATACTCATATTTCATTTGAGTTAGGGGGGCGTCCTTTGCAGGATCCTTCTGACCGAAGAAGCCGAACTGATAGCGAGTGTAGTTCTGAACACCGATAAAATCGTCATCCTTGATAAAGGGGAGATAGTGGCCGAACTCTCTGTACCATTCCTTCTTCGCATGATATTTACCCCATTTGCCCGGCTGCATATCGTGGAAGCTGAGGGTAAGTCCAACCTTTGCGTGGGGGGCGTGCTTTTTTATAGCCTCCTTTGCCGCTACATGTGCTCTGGCAATAAGCAGGTCGCCCTCCTCGCTTCTTGAGGAAACAAAGGAGTTCAGCTTTTCAGTGCCAAATACCTCAAGGTTTTCGGCTTTGGCTATCTTCATATTATCTATCATATGCTGAAGATTTACGCCAACCTGTGCCTTGCCGTCCGTCTGCTTCTTTTTGCCGAAGAGCAGGTCTTTCATATATCTCTTTGCTATTGCGGCAAGCTGAAGACCCATATTTGCCTCGTTTATAGTGCAGATATAGTTCAGTTTGTTGCCGAGCCTTTCGGCTACGACGCCACAGTATCTTGCAAAATACTTAACAGTTTCCTCGCTCTCCCAGCCACCCTTTTCGATAAGCCACTTTGGGCTTGTAAAGTGATGTAGCGTTACGATGGGCTCAACTCCAAGAGAATAGCAAAAATCAAGCATTTTTTCGTAATGCAAAATCTCTGCTTCGTTAAACTCACCCTCGCTGGGCTCGATTCTTGCCCACTCGATAGAGAAGCGGTAGGCATTAAGTCCCGCCTCAGCAAGAAGCCTTATGTCTTCTTCGTATCTGTTGTAATGGTCAACTGCATCAAGGCTGGGCTCGAGGAAGCTTGTGGAGTGCATCTGCTCCATCGTCCAGTAGTCGCTATGTACGTTATTGCCCTCTACCTGATGGGCGGCGGTTGATGCACCGATAAGAAAGCCTTCAGGAAATCTTTTCATTTTTTTCTCCTATCAAAAATGTATATTCTCCCGCACATTTTTCAAATTCTCTTCCGTCGGGCAAAATGATTTTCGCATCTCTATTTGTGGAAATATGCAAACTACTATTGTCATATTCTACGAAAATTCCTCTGTAATTGCCCTTGAATGAACCGATACGGGAATCAATAAATGGTTTGATTTGCACTTTTTCAAAGCCGGGATCAAGCGGCTTTATGCCAAGTATATATTCATAATAAAACTCGCCAACGCTGCCAAAGGAATAGTGATTGAACGACACCATATTATCGCTTGACATTTTGCTCTCATTTACGCTTCCGTCGGGAAGTAGAGCGTCCCAACGCTCCCATGTGGTAGTCGCACCACGCTCAACCTGGTACATCCATCCGCCAAGTCTTGTGCTGAGGAGCAGGTCGAACGCAAGGCTCGTATCGCCGTTGTCTGCAAGGAGAGGCAGAATATATTCGGTGGCAAAGAAGCCGGTCTGCATACCGTCGTGCCTTAATTTTTCGGTAAGCTTATCGTATATTTTATCCCACAGCTCGCCATTCGGAACTACCATCTTCAGTGCCATAACGTATGCACCCTGATAGTCGTCACGCATCGTTCCGTCCTTTTTAATATAAGCTTTGATATAAGCTCCTCGGGTTTTCTCAAGCTGTTCTTTGTATCGGATAGTGTCATCATTTTTTCCCAGCAGCTCGGACGCCCAGATCATAATTCGCAGATCATTAACTATGAAAGCGTTTGAAACGGGGCCGTTGTGCATTGCCATGTATTTCACGTCTCTGCCCATTGCCAGCCAGTCGCCAAGGCTGGGAGCGATCCAAAGATCTTTCTTGCCGAAAATGCCGCCCATTTTGCTTATTTCCAGCTCAACGAAGCTTTTCATACAGTCGTAGTATTCCCTGACGTAAGAGTCCGTGCCATAGTGGTGATAAAGCAGCTCGGGAATGATGCAAATGCAGTTTCCCCAGCCAAGCATGGACATAAAACCGACACCCTGATCACCGGGTGGTGCAGGAATGGTGGGTGCTACGTAGCCAAGCTTATTTCTATTTTGAGAATACTTGATATCACGAAGGAATTTTGCCCAGAATTTTTCTGTATCGAAGTTGTAGGCACCGGTTTTTGCAAAGACCTGACCGTCGCCGGTGTAGCCCATACGTTCATCGCGCTGGGGGCAGTCTGTGGGAACCTCAACGTAGTTGGATTTCTGTCCCCAGACTTGATTTTTATATAGTCTGTCAACCAGAGGATTCTCGCAGGTAAAGTCACCCGTTCTATCCATATCGGAATAGATGGCGTGAGCGGTAATCAACCCCTCCTCGTACGGAACGCCCGAAAGCTCTGCATAGCGAAAGCCCATATAGGTAAATCTGGGGCGATAAACATCATCTCCCTCGCCCTTGCGGTAGATAATTTCTGCCTTTGCCTTACGGAGATTCGCGGTATAAAGGCTGCCGTCGGAATTAAGCATCTCACCGTGGTGCAGCCTAAGCTCACTTCCTGCCATTTTTGACGGATCAATAGAAATAATACCTGCAAAATTTTGACCGAAGTCGATTATCGTGCTATCTCCACGCACCGTTACCGATTTTATAGGCATCTTTTCACGAATGCGAACCGAGATAGTGCTTTCCTCTATGTTTTCGGGAATATGCCCCTCAAATCTTACGGGATCAAGTATCTCTGTTTCGTTTTTTTCATCATAAATCTCGCCGTCATAAAATCCTGCATAAACGTAAGGCGAGCGTTCGCCTTTTACGTTTTCGTCGCTGGAAAAACAGGTATGCGTTCCTTCATTGTCGGTTACAGTAAGCTCCCAGGAAACCGCAGGGACGCTGCCGTAGATCTGATTTTTGTTTTCAAAGGTAAAACGTCCGGAATACCAGCCCTGACCGAGATATACCTTAAAGCTGTTTTCGCCATCCTTCAGCATATCAGTCACATCATAGCTCTGATAGTAAAGATGGTCGGGATAGTATGTAAATCCGGGAGCAAAAAGACGGTCGCCAACCTTCTTTCCGTTGATTTCCACCTCATAGACACCGAGGGCGGTTATCTTCAGCGTGGCTTTTAAAATGCCCGATGCTCGGACCGTCTGACAAAAAACCTCAACTGCCCCCTCGGCGTATGGACGAACGGTGGTTATAAAATGGTTTTTAAGGTTCATTTTATTCTGCTGTTATTTTTTCTGTGATTATATCTTCTGCCTCTGCCTTATCCTGATTTTTCTTGAGATTTTCCTCAATTTCAGGGATCTTTTTCGAAAGCTTGGAGAGCATAAATGCAGTTACAGCAAGAAGCACCATAAGTGCCAGAGGAATAAGGCTGTAGAGAAGCTTTATCATTGTAATTGCACTCTCGGGCTGAGGAACCACGGTATCGCCCTCGGATGCAACGTAGCCTGCTGCAGTAAGTGCAAAGCCGAGAAGCCAACCGCCAAAGCCCTGGCCAAGCTGTGTTCCAAAGCCATTGAAGATCGCTCCGATGGATGCATCCATTCTGGGAAGACCGAGGTGCTGGTTGTAGGTGCAAAGATCCATTTGTATCATATTACCGAGATAGGAGATAGGCAGCATTGCAAAGGCTGTGATGATAGAGCCGATTATAAGCATAGTCATACTGCTTCCTGCAAAGAAGTTAATAAGGTAGCCGAGGCAGGAGATAATACAGCCAAAGCCGATGATCTGAGGAGGATTAAGCTTCTTCATAATAAGAGGGAAGAGGAACATTACGGGCATAACGATAAAGCTCATAATGCTGAGAAGACCTGCCGAGCCAACATCGCCTACAATGTACTTGAAGTAGTAGGAAAGTGCACTGATAGACTGGATCGTTTGGAATAGGAACATAAGTGCAAGATAGATCCAGGCGTACTTATTCTTGCATATGAGTGTCCAGATTTCCTTGAGTGTAACCTTATCTCTGACTTGGCCTGCGTCTATCTCGGGATTTTCCTTAACGAAAATAAAGCGTAGCACTCCAAGAACGGTGAGAGGAATCATATAGATGAGAATAAGAGTAGTCCATCCGCTCTGGGAGGTTGCGAGGGCTGCCATAGCCTTGGGGAAGGTGAGAGAAACCACCATAGCACCCATAGTGGTGACAAATCCGCCGTAGGACGAAACCTTACCGATAAGCGTGCGGTTGTTATCGAATGCACGGATAAGGTAGGGGACGTTTGCCGCATTTCTGGCTGTGTTGAACACGCCGTAGAGGAAGGTATACATGCAGAATACCCAAACGGTCTTGAGAGTGTCGCTCCAGCCAACGGGAGTTACGAAGATAAGTGTGGTGCATATTGTCATACCGATAGCACCCAGCTCATAGGGACGTGCCTTACCGAGCTTGGTCTTTGTGTTGTCGATAAGGTATGCAGCAATAAGGTCGGTAAAGAAGTCTATAATATTACTGATGAGGATGATATTACCTACTGCCATAGGCGTCATGCCGAGGAAGTCGGTGCAGAAAATAGACATATAGGTTCCAACGATAAGGAAGATACCTGCACTGGTGATGTCAGAGGATTTCCACGCCAGGAATTTGCCTAGTGGCAGACGGTTAGGATTTCTAGATTTTGTTTTTTCCATAATTTTTCTCCTATTGTTTTGTACAAGAGTATAAAATTTTTATTCTACCTCTTTACTTTTATTATACAATATGCTATAATCTAAAACAAGAAACAAATTGCGACAAAGTGTTGCACTTTCGGAGGGTATATGGATATTTCAACCAGGACAGGCTCATATAGAAAGGCTGATGCGGCTATCACAGGCGCCCTTTTCTCGCTTCTCGAAACAAAGGATTTTCATAAAATCAGCGTTTCAGACATTATAAAAAAGGCTAAAATAAACCGCTCCACCTTCTACCGCCATTACGTTGACAAATACGACATTCTCGACCATATCAAGGATATGGCAGCACCTCTTGGCGAGAAAATGCTCTCGGCATCCACAGATGATTCAAAAAGCCACTTTGACCTTCTCTTTAACAGCGATTACCTTAAGAGGGGCGTTCCCGAGCACTACAAAAAGACACTGCTTCTGCTTATGAAGGTGAGAACGGAAAGCTTTGATATGGAAAAAATCGTTAAGTCAGGCTTTGCCTCGCAATATAAGCCGGGGGAGGATTCTTATGCTGTTAGCCTGGAGAGAGAGCTATACGCTGACGTATGCTACAGACTCCTTATAAGATATATTTCAGACGAGGGCTCAGCAGAGCATACGGATGCTTGCGAAATCTTAAAAAATCTTGTTAATTATATTTGCAAAGAAAAATAATTTTGTTAAAAAGTGCAAAAAAAGACTACCATTATTTACATTTTGGCAGTCTTTTTCTCTTATGTGTGCAACTCGCGATATTCGGCTGGGGTTTTATTTGTGTATTTTTTGAACACCTTTGAAAAGTGGCTGTGGGATGAAAATCCCAGATACTGTCCTATGGTGGTGAGGGATTTATCGCTATAACGAAGGAGCCTTTTAGCCTCCTCGATTTTTTCCTTTAAGATAAAGTCTGTCAGGGTTAATCCCGTTTCCTTTTTGAATTTTGCCGCCAAATGAGTTCTGCTTATAAACATAGATTTTGCCATCTCGTCTACGTTCAGGGGCTTTGAGAGATTATGCTGAACGTAGTTTGTCACTTGCATCAGCAGCTTTGACGGATTTCTGCCGAGCCGCACTCGTTCAACTCTGCGCGTGTAATCCAGAACCATATGATATTGAAGATTCACGATCTGCTCCACGTCCGAAAGTATCTCGCATTTTTTGATATAATCGTCAGAGAGCGAAAGAGCATCCTCCGCATCAAGTCCCCCTTTTATGGCGGCTCGTGATGCCAGGGTTGCGGTAACGATAAAGGTGTTTTTCAGCTGACGAAGAGCATCGTTCGCTATAATTCCACCGCGAACGCTGGGAGCGTGAGATAACCATTCACAGAGTGCGCCAACGTCTCCCTTTGTAATCATCTGCATCAGGGTCTGCTCAAGAGCAAGAGTATTATGCACCTCTCTTGGAGAATAGCTCGCGTTTTGTTCGTAATTTCGAGCAATCCTTTCGTTTTCTATGGTGTTTTCAATATTCATTTGCTCAAAGTCGAAAATACTTACGTCCTCAAGCGACAGCTTTTCCCCATTCATAACGTAGTTCATAGTGCAGAGTATCTGCAGAATACTTCCGAGAGGCATCTGCACAAGACTTCTCATTGCAGAGATAAACTCGTCTGTCTTTTCTGGCAAAAGGTCGCACTCAAATGCCAGCGAACGCATATCCCGCTCACTCATAGGAGTCTGCCTTGACGGACCAAGCACCACCGTATATATACCCGAGCGTACGATGCCGTAATAGTTAAAGTACGGTGTGGTGAAATATCCCACCTTTTCAGTGATTTCAAGCACGCGCTCCACATAGGGCTTTATGGGATCTGCGGGAATATCCACCACCGAGTAGTAGAATATTTGAGATGCGTTTTTGTAAATTCTTATAGGTATGCCTGCAAGGTTGCCGATAACTCTGCAAATATATTCAAGGTCGATTTTCTTCATTTTTTTCGCTATCCCTCCCTATAAAACAATACAATTATATCATAAATAATACAAAAATGCAAGAAAAATAACATTTTACTGTGTTAAAATATACATGTAATTATTTATTCGAAGGAGAGTTCTTATGAATATTAAAGAAATAATATCAAAAATGACTCTTAAGGACAAAATTTCACTTTGTACAGGCGGTGATTTCTGGCACACCAAGGAGATGAAAGAGTACGGTATTCCGTCTGTTATGATGTGTGACGGCCCTCACGGCTTAAGATGCCAGAAGGGCGATACCGATATGATAGGCATAAACGATTCTTTGCCTGCAACCTGCTTTCCTACCGCTGTTACTGCGGGTGCGACCTGGAACAGAGAGCTTTACAGAAGAGAGGGCGAGGCTATAGGCAGAGAGGCACTCGGATATGAGGTTTCTGTCGTTTTAGGACCCGGCTGTAACATAAAGAGAAATCCCCTCGGTGGCAGAAACTTTGAGTACATATCCGAGGATCCTTATATTGCTGGTCATATGGCGGCTTCCTTTATTCAAGGTGTTGAGGGAGTTGGCGTTGGCACAAGCCTTAAGCACTTTGCTGTAAATAGCCAGGAATATAAAAGAATGAACGGCGATTCAAGGCTTGACGAGAGGGCGTTTAGAGAGATTTATCTTGCACCCTTTGAGATTGCGGTAAAAAATGGACATCCCGCCACTATTATGTGCGCATACAACAAAATAAACGGCGTTCACGCAAGTGATAACAAAAAGCTTCTTACCGATATTCTTCGTGATGAATGGGGCTTTGACGGTATGGTGGTGACCGACTGGGGCGCATTATATGATAGAACCGAAGCCTGCAAGGCCGGTTGCGATCTAAATATGCCCGGCGGCTCAAAATATATGGAAAATGCTACGCTTAAGGCTGTAAAAAATGGCGATCTTGACGAAAGCCTTATTGATAAAACTGTTGAAAGAATACTCAGCCTTGTGAAAAGAGGCTCGGAAATTCAGCCCTATAAGGTGGATTTTGATGCACACCATAGTCTTGCAAGAGAGATTGCAACCGAGGGTGCGGTGCTTATGAAGAATGATGATAACATTCTTCCCTTGGATGAGAGCGACACCGTGATTATCGGTTATATGGCAGAGCATATTCGCTATCAGGGTAGTGGCAGTAGCCATATCAATCCCACAAAATTAACAAACGTGACCATGGCTATGCCCGATGCACTCTACTTCTCCTGTGCTGATGCTTACGGAAATATTTCTCACGAGGAGATTGAAAGAGCGGCAAAAATGGCAAAGGATAGAAAAGTTGCGGTAGTAGTCATTGGCCTTCCCGACAGCTATGAGTCGGAGGCATTTGACCGAGAGCATATGCGGCTGCCAGATGGCTATAATTCTTTGGTAAATGCAGTTTCCGAGGCAAATCCGAACACAGTGGTAGTTCTCCTCGGCGGTAGCGTTATGGAGCTGCCCTTTGCTGACAAGGTAAAGGCTATTCTCTATATGGGACTTCCCGGGCAGGCAGGTGGCGAGGCTATGGCAGACCTTCTCACAGGCAGAGCAAACCCCTCGGGCAAGCTTACCGAGTCCTGGCCCATTAGCTATGATGACGTTATTTCAAAAGAAACCTTTGGCGTGCGTGATCCTGAATATAGAGAAAGCATCTACGTAGGATACCGTTATTACGATAAGGCTAACGTACAGGTTCGCTATCCCTTCGGTCACGGACTTTCTTACACAGAATTTGCATATAAGAACCTTACCGTAAACGGAAGAGAGATTTCTCTTGAAATAGAAAATATCGGTAGTGTAGCAGGCAAAGAGGTCGTACAGCTTTATATTGCTCCGAAAACCGATGGTATTTTCCGCCCTGTAAGAGAGCTTCGCGAATTTGAAAAGATTTCTCTTATGCCGGGGGAAACCAAGCAGGTACACTTTACACTTGATGACAGAAACTTTGAAGTTTGGTCGGGTGGCTGGCATATCCCCTCGGGAGAGTATATAATTGAAGTAGGCTCGTCAAGCAGGGATATAAGGCTTTCCGAGAGCATTACCGTTGTAGGTGAGGATGTTAAGTCAAGCTGTCCCGACAGCTGGTACCACTCTCTCATCGGTAAACCTACCCGCGAGGAATGGGAAAGACTTATGGGACATAGCATTCCACTCTCGGTCGAACCCCAAAAGGGTGAATTCACTATGGATAATAGCTGTATGGAAATGAAGGATCAATCCTTTATGATGAAAATACAGTATAAGGTAACAGAGGGCATTATTGCGAAAAGCTTTGGCGGCAAGCGTGATATGAGTGATCCGGCGTTTAAAATGATGATGGTCTGTGCCACCGATTGTCCTATGAGATCTGTAATTATAAGTAGCGGCGGCGCAATGAACGATACTCTGGCGAAATTTATGCTGCTTATGGCAAACGGAATTTTCAGCAGAATTAAAGGTTTATTTACGGGAGCTAAGACTTCCGTTCTTTCAAAAGGAAAGGAGATATAAAAATGACAAAATTACTTGACAAAAAGATTTTTGACTCCCGTGTAAAAAGCGAAGGCGTAACCCACAAAGAAAAATGGCTTGGTTATCTTCTCGGTCCCGCGGGTGCATTGCTTCTTAACGCGGTGCTTGCGACCTATCTTAACATTTACTATACCGACGTTCTTGATCTTACAGGCATCTGGGGTGGTCTGTTCCTTACGGTATTTCCAATCATTTCTAAAATCATAGATGCGTTTACAAACGTGATTATGGGATACATAATCGACCGTACAAGGACAAAGCAGGGAAAGGCTCGTCCTTGGCTGCTCCTTTCAGCACCCCTTGTTGCCATAACGGGCGTGCTTCTGTTTACAGTTCCGTCGGCAAATGAAACGGTTCAGGTTATCTGGATTATGGTTTCATATAATCTGTTCTATTCCTTTGCTTACACTATTTTCAACATGAGCCATAACCTTATGGTTCCGCTTTCTACAAGAAATACTACCGACCGCGGCGGCCTTTCGGTATTTAATCAGATTGCGTCAATTATGATGAGTGGTATTCTTGTTGCTCTTATCTTCCCGATGGTAATTATGCCTATGCTCGGCGTCGATAAGGCAAAGTGGATAGCCGTTATGAGCGCGCTTTCTATTATAACTCTTCCTCTTATTCTCCTTGAATACTATTTCACCAAGGAGAGAGTCACAGAGGAAACAGAGGGGACAGAGGAGAAAAACGTGCCCTTCCTTACTCAGCTTAAGGTCGTTTTCTCGGATAAGTATTTCCTTATCGTTATAGCATATTTCTTCATCTATACTTTTGGTGTATCTATGAAGAACCTCGGCCTCGTTTACTACTGCAACTGGGTTCTCGGTACGTATAATGACGGTATTACTCAGATGCTGGTATCGGTTATCGGCGGAGTTCCTATGGGTATCGGTATCTTTGCGGTTTGGCCTCTTGCAAAGAAATTCGGTAAGCGAAACGTGACTATGTGGGGCTTCGTGCTTTACGCTATAGGAAGTCTTGTGTGCTGGCTCGTTCCAAGCAATCTCGTTATCGTTCTTATCGGTCAGTTTATAAAGAATATCGGCGGACTGCCTTGTGCATACGTCTTTATGGCACTCTTTGCAGATACTCTTGATCACATTGAGTGGAAGAGCGGCATCCGTTGCGACGGCGTGGCTATGTCGGTCTACAACGTTATTGCCTGTGCTCTTATCGGTATCGTGACGGGTATCTTTAACGGACTTCTCAGTAGCTCGGGCTACGTAGCTCCGAAATTTGACGAGATGGGCAATCTTCTTACTACTCAGCCCGACGCAGCAAAGAGCTTTATCACCTTTGCTTTCGTTGGCCTTGAAGTGTTCACGGGCATAATTCTCGCTGTGCTTCTTATCTTCTTCTCGGTTGAAAAGACGGTGACCAGAAAGCAGGCGATCATCAAGGCTCGCCAGGGCGCGGAATACACGGACGAGCTTCCCGCACTCAACGAAAAGGAAGAGGCTGCATGGAAAAAGGAAAAGGCAGAGGGCGAGGCTTATTATCAAAAGATACAGGCTGAGCTCTCGGGTAAATAAATATGAAGGCTATAAGACTTAAAACCGAGTTTTTATATAATCCTATTGGCGTTGATTTTCAGAATCCGCTGCTGACCTGGAACTGTGAGGGCGGTACAAAGCAGACCGCCTACCGTATTATAGCAAGGTCAAACGGTGCTGACGCTTGGGACAGCGGAAAGGTGAAAAGCGGCTCTATGAGGGCTACTTACCCCTTAGAGCTTCACTCCCGCGAAATAGTTGAATGGAGCATTACTCTTTGGGACGAAAATGGCATTGAGGGCGAGTCAAGTGAAGCGTTCTTTGAAATGGGACTTCTTCACCCCGAGGATTTCAAGGCAAAGTGGATCACGGGCAATTATAAGGTGAATAAAAAGGAGCGATATCCTGTCGATTGCTTCAGAAAAATCTTCACCGTAGAAAAGGTAAAAAAAGCAAGACTCTACGCCACATCTTGCGGCCTTTACGAGGCGCATATCAACGGCAAAAGAGTGGGTGATTTTGTTCTCGCTCCCGGCATTACCAACTATAAAAAGCGACTCCAATATCAAACCTATGACGTCACCGACCTTTTGAGCGATGGCGAAAATGTTCTGACGGCTTCTCTTGCAGACGGGCTTTATCGCGGCTCCTGTGGTGCTTGGGGAATCAGAAACCAGTATGGAACAGAAACCAAGCTCTGGCTGCAGCTGGAGATCGTGTGTGAGGATGGAAAGCACCTCATTTGCACCGATGAAAGCTTTGATTGGACTAACGGCGGACCTATAAGATTTGCAGACAACAAGGATGGCGAGATTGTTGATTCAAGAATCAAAAAACACTATATTTGTAAAGCAAAGCTTACAAAATACGCAGTTTTGCCGTCTGCATCCAACAATGTTAATTTAACCGAGCACGAAAAATTCAAGGGAAAAATCATTATCACCCCATCGGGTAAGAAGGTTATTGATTTTGGGCAGAATATTGCAGGATACGTTGAATTCACAGTCAACGCAAAGGCAGGCGAAGAGCTTCATCTCCGCTTCGGTGAGCTTATTGACAAAGACGGCGAGCTGACGCTGAAAAACATTCAATGTACTAATGGCAAAATTGCCACACCTCTTCAAGAGGTTCATTACACCGCGAAGGATGGCATAAATCACTATAAGACGAAATTTGCCATTTTCGGCTTCCAATACGTAGAGGTGGTTGGTAACATAGAATGGTCGGCAGAGGACTTTACTGCCATTGCGGTTTACTCCGATATGGAAGAAACGCTTGATTTTAACTGCTCACATTCACTCATAAATAAGTTTGTTGAGAACACTCGTTGGGCTGCAAAAAACAATCACGCAGAGATTCCCACCGACTGTCCCACAAGAGAGCGCCACGGCTGGACGGGCGATGCGCAGATCTTCGCCTCTACAGCAGGCTATCTCTTTGACTACACCGCATTTGCAAGAAAGTTTGTCAGAATGATGGGCGACGATCAAAGCAAAAACGGCAAGATCAAGCAAATCGTTCCACCTGGTGGCACTGACTTTTATATGGCACCTATGGACGGATGTGCAGGTTGGGCTGATGCTGAGATAATTATTCCATACAAAATGTGGAAGCTGCGCGGCGACGAGGGTATCATCAAGGAAAACTACGATAATATGAAAAAATATGCCGACTATACCCTGTGGAAGATCGGAAAAATCTATCCCACCTCGGAGATAATCGGCATTAGCCCAAAATATTCAAGACATATAATCAACTACGGTCAGGCATACGGAGAGTGGGCAGAGCCAGACGACGTTAAGGCTATGCATTGGACTGACTTCATTTTAACTAAGCCCGAGGTCTCTACTGCATACGGTGCGTACGTTCTCTCGCTAATGGCAGAGATGGCAGAGTATATGAATGACTGCGCGGCGGCAGAGAAATACAGAGCCGCGTCCGAAAGACTGAAGGTGGGCTATCAAGCACTCCGAAGGACGAAAAAATATCCCCTTGATACCGACAGACAGGCACAGCTCGTGCGACCTCTATACTTTGGTTTGCTTGATAAAGTGGACACCGAGTATGCAAAAGCAAGGCTTATCAAGGCGCTGGATAATTACGACTGGCGAGTTGGAACAGGCTTTCTTTCCACACCGCTGATCCTATATGTTCTGGCAGATATAGATATCGAATACGCATACCGTCTTTTGGAAAACGAAGCGATGCCGGGGTGGCTCTTTATGCCTAAAAACGGCGCAACCGCTATATGGGAAGCATGGGAAGGAAACTCCACCGAAAACGGCGGTATCGCATCCCTTAATCACTACTCCAAGGGAGCGGTTTGCGAATGGATCTTTGGCGAGATGTGCGGTATAAAGGTTGCTGAAGACAACACCTATATCGTTGCTCCCAAGGTCGGCGGAAGTATTACTCACGCCTCCTGTGAATACAACGGAATCTGGGGGAAGATAAAGAGCGAGTGGGAACGTGAAAGCGGCAAGACCGTGTACACCATTACCGTTCCTGCCAATACTACCGCAAGGGCAATCCTTCCTGACGGAGAGCATATATTATCAGCAGGTAACCACACCTTTAAGCTATAATATTCTGCTTATTCGACCTTGTAATACTCCGGGTCACCAAAAACCACCTAATCCGAACTCGGATTAGGTGGTTTTTCTTTTGGTGACTCGTACGAGGAATCTCACCCGGCGACGTATGTCGCATTGGTTCGCATACCCCACGCGAAGATCTGAAAGCTCGCTTTCAAGGTAGCGAAGCGGCACGAAGGTCTAAGAAAACGATTGATAATCGTTTTCCCCTGAGTGTGACCGAGCCGAAGCGAGAAGGGCGTGAGTAATAATTGCGCACTTGACAGGGCATTAGGACAAGGCGAGATAATTGCCGTTTGGTCATTTTGTATAATAAACGGAGTAGTTTTTGTTGAAAAGCACCATGAATAAGAAAATTTAATAATTTTATTTGGAAACATTTCCAAAAAGCCCTTGCTTTTTTCTTTTAATTAGTTTATAATGACTTTGGAAACATTTCCAAATTGGCTTAATTTGTTCAACATGCGCATAGAATTAAGTCAAAGGATAGTAATTAAGAAAAAGGGGAAGTCATCAATGGCAAATTTATTATTAAGGCACATTTACAAAATTTACCCCGGTGTTGGCAAGGTTAAGAAGAATGCCAAGGGCGAGGCAAAAAAGAGAAGCGGCGATTTCGTTGCGGTAAAGGACTTTAATATGGAGATCGCTGACGGCGAGTTTATCGTATTCGTAGGTCCTTCGGGCTGCGGTAAATCAACCACTCTTCGTATGATCGCAGGTCTTGAGGAGATCAGCGGCGGCGAGCTGTATATCGACGATCAGCTTGTCAACGACGTTGACGCAAAGGACAGAGATATAGCTATGGTGTTCCAGAGCTACGCGCTTTACCCTCACCTTACAGCCTACGACAACATAGCCTTCGGTCTTAAGATGCGAAAGGTAGCCGTTCCTAAGCTTGATAAGGAAGGAAATCAGATCGTCGCAATCGACGAGAAGAAGATCGGCGAGCTTAAAAATAAGCTGAAGAGACTTTATAAGGAAAACGAGTCTCTCGCAAAGGAGATCGAATCCCTCAAGGCAGACGGCGCAGAGGGCGACTCTATTTATTACACAGAAAAGAAGGCACTCCTCGTAAAGCGCATCAACGATGCCGAGGAGGAGCTTAAATATTATAAGAACACTCCCGTTCCTATGGTCACCTACGTTCATATGTCCAAGCAGGAGATTGACGAGAAGGTGCAGTGGGCGGCAGGCGTCCTCGGAATTGAGGAACTGCTTGACTCCAAGCCCGCAGAGATGTCGGGCGGTCAGCGTCAGCGTATCGCTCTCGGTCGCGCAATGGTCCGCGGACCTAAGGTGTTCCTGCTTGACGAGCCTCTCTCCAACCTGGACGCGAAGCTCAGAACCGCAATGAGAGCCGAGATCGTAAAATTACATAATCAGCTGAAAACTACCTTTATATATGTAACCCACGATCAGATCGAGGCAATGACGATGGGTACCCGTATCGTAGTTATGAAGCTTGGCGTTATTCAGCAGATCGACACACCCACAAACCTGTTCGACTATCCCGAGAACAAGTTTGTGGCAGGCTTTATCGGAACACCTCAGATGAACTTCTTCGAGGTTGATATAAAGCGTGAGGGCGATAAGCTTGGCGCTACCTTCGAGGACGGACAGAGCATCAGCCTTGAGCTTTCGAAGCTACGCACCATTCAGGACAAGTATCTTGACGGCGCCACCCACAGAGTTTATCTCGGTATCAGAGGTGAGAACGTAAAGCTTGACGACGCTGGCATCAAGGCAACCCTTACTATTAAAGAGGTTCTTGGCAACACCACACAGCTCTTCGTTCGCCTGCGTGAGAATGATCAGGACTTCATCGTCAGTGTGCCTGAGAGAAACGATCTGAAGCCCGGCGATAAGGTAGGCGTAAGCTTCGGTGAAGCATTCGTTCATCTCTTCGATAAGGAAACCGAGCTTTCCATTATGTCGAGAGAGTATGGAAATAAGTAATATATGAAAAAATGGTTTAAATTCTTCGGAACTGCTTTCTTTTCACATAAGGAAGCAAAGGGAGCGACGAAGCGGGGATATACGAACGTATTTTTTGGATTTCTCCTTGTGATCGTATTCCTGTTCACCGCCCTGGTCGGCTCGGATATGCTGCCCTTCGGCGTGCATTACGCAAGCTCCCCCGATCTTATGGCTACCGCCCACGCCCTGCTTGCCGATGCCGACAATCGCATCGTGGCCGAGATCTTGGACGGCGACCTGAGAATGAAGAAGCAGGGGGGCGAATACACAGCGGCGCTGTTAGTAAACACCCTTGAAAATGCCGCCGATAAGCAAAGCTATTCGGTAAACGGCTTTGACGTGGTCGTTGACACCCGCCCCGCGAAGGCACTTGCCGAGGTAGAGGCCTACTGCCTTTCAAACGACGGCAATAATACCGAGATCTCATACGAGGATTACCTCACGTTAAGCGAGGTTGCAAGGCTGAACTTTGATTTTAAGCTTAAATACACGGGCAGGGAGCTTGTGCTTACCGACGAGTCTGTGACTGGCTATCTTGAATACCTTGCGGCACACTCGGAGGAGAGCCGCGCAAAAGTCGAGGGACTGAAAAACGACCTCTCGGGCGAAAAGATCTCGAAGGATGAGTATCATAGGGCGGTGTACGAGCTTTACTTTGAAGCCTACTACCCAGAGATAACCGCCTATGAGAGCAGCTCGAAGGTACCTCTTCTCAGAAATTATTACTACCATCAATATATAAGTAAGAATATAGATAACTATCTATTTATATTTGATGATTATATGACAGGATCCTTTGAGACGGTCAGCGGAAACGAGGTTTCCTTCTACGGATTCTTTGGCAATATGGAAAACGGAGCCTTGATCCCCGACGGATGCTCCGAGCAGGAGGCAAACAAAGCCGTAGACGACTTTATCAACGACGCCTTTTGGGCAAACTGGTTCTTAAAGGCGTACGCTCACCTGATAAACACAATTTCGCTCTCACCCTTTATCGCGCTGATGCTTATGGTCGCGGCGCTTCTGTCCTACTCACTGCTTAGGCTTATGGGAGTAGAGAGCATCAGCTCTCTCGGTGCGGGTCTGAAGATCGTCGGATCATTCTCCTGGTTCTCGGGACTTTCGGCAGCGGTGATCGCCCTTGCGCTTTCATTCTTCGTGGACAGAAATTGGATAACGGCTCTGCCGCTGGTGCTGTTCTTTATAGCGCTTATTACAAGGTCGGTAGTATTCGTTATCACCGAGAAACAGTTATTCGTAAAACAATCCGAGCAAAAAGCTCTGCAGTCGGAGGTGTAAATTGTTAATTTGCATTGGAGAGATCCTTGCCGATATGATAGGCGAGGAGAAAAACGGAATTACAACATATGAAAGAAAAGCAGGCGGCGCGCCCTTTAACGTAGCCTGCGCATTAAAGAAGTTCGGTGCGGACGTTAAGTTCGTCGGCAGTGTCGGAGACGACCTTATCGGTAAGTTTCTGATAAAATACGCCGCGGACTTCGGTATGGACACCGAGTATATCCACAGGTGCGAGGACAGAAACACCACCCTTGCCTTCGTGGAGCTGAACGAGGAGGGGGAGAGATCCTTCTGCTTCTACAGAAAGAATACGGCGGATTACTGTATGCCCGCTGTAAGTGACGAGCTGATTAAATCGGCGGACATCGTTTCTGTCGGTTCGCTTATGCTTGCGGACGATACCTGCGTGGAATACGCCCTTGATATAATCAGACGCGCTCATTCCTTTGGCAAGACGGTTGCCTTTGACGTAAATTACCGCACCGATATCTTCAGAGATAAGGAAAGCGCCGTGAGAACCTACAAGAAGATTCTCGCCGCGGCGGATATAGTTAAGTTTTCCGAGGACGAGGTAGAGACCTTTACCGAGGAGTACGTAGACTCGCTTTCCAACAAGCTGGTGCTTATCACTCTCGGTAAGGACGGCAGCGAGTGGAGATATGAGGGCAAGAGGGGCAAAGTACCCACCATCACCGTCAAGCCCGTAGATACCACGGGTGCCGGCGACGCCTTCTTCGCAGGAGCGTTGTCTATATTAAATAATAATGTAGGAAAGCCTCTTACAGAGGAGATCCTGAACGAGTCGCTGAGATTCGGAAATATTGCAGGTGCGCTTAACACCACAGGCCGCGGTGCTATCGACCATCTGCCTGACTTAGACACTATAAAAACATATCTTAATATATAAGGGAAAGGAGCAGTAATGAAAATCTGGAATAAGATCATATGTCTGGCACTTGTTGCCGTGATAAGCTTTTCATTAGTTGCATGCAGTGTTTCCAACGCGACACCTAATAATAACGGTGCCTCTGACGGAAACGACAGCACAGGTGTATCAAAGATCACCGACACCGATACCACAAAGCAGGAGGCCGGTACGGGAAATGGCGAAGCGGGTGACGATGTCACCTTCGAGGACGTCACAAAGTACGATACCACCCTAAGCGATGTAAGTATGGAGAGCGGCACCGACAGCTTTACTCTTATGGATAAGGCGTACGCCGCTGACGAGAGCTTCGTTTACACCGCAATGGTTTCCTTTGAGGGCGGCGTTGCGGCAGGACTTGCCTTCGGCGCGGAGGACGGCTCTCACTACTGGGTATTCAACGTAGACAGACAGGCTAACCTCGTTAAGCTGCTTTACTTCACCGTAAAGGACGGAAAGACCTCTGCCACAGAGCTTCTCACCGACTACTTTATCGGTAATGACAAGATGACCGACAGCGAGAAGCGCCTCGTAGGTTCTAAGGTTGCGGGAATCGAGAAGGTTCAGCTCAAGGTTGTTATCACTCCCGAGGAGGATGGCGTTTACGCAGAGTTCTATGCAGACAACATCCGCAGATTCGGCATCGACAATACCATCGAGCTTAATTCTCTTGAAAAGCTCCCCGAGAACGTAGCATACGCGGGCGGCAGCATCGGCTTCAACTGCTTCAATTCCAAGGTTAAGTTCGATAATATCTATTACGGCAAGAGCGACTATTCCTTCTACACCGAGCTCTACCGTAACCAGTATCACTTCTCCCAGTACGCACACTGGAACAACGACCCTAACGGTCTTATCTACTTCGACGGCTACTATCACCTTTACTATCAGCATCACCCCTATAACAACTATTGGGGCGATATGTATTGGGGACACGCAAGAAGTAAGGACCTTGCACATTGGGAGCTTCTTCCCATCTGTCTCTTCCCCGATGAGGACTGGGGCGAGGGCGCAGGCTATATGTGGTCCGGCTCTGCCTATGAGTACAGAAAGGGCGACAGCGCCACCATCGACGGCTTCAACTGGTTCCCGAACGGTGAGGGCAACGGCATTATCGCCTTCTACACCCGTGACGGAGGCAGACAGGATCAGATGATCATGTCAAGTGATGACGGCGGTATGACCTGGACCAAGCGCAAGCTTATTCCTCAGGACGTGGCAACCGGCATCGACGGCATCTTCCACAAGGTTGCCTGCCGTGACCCCAAGGTATTCCCCGTAGCGACTGATGAGAACGGCAAAACCACCGCATGGGGTATGGCTCTCACAGGCCAGCAGGAGAACAGAGTATGGTTCTTAAAGTCCACTAACCTCTGGGATTGGTCCTATGCAGGTCAGTATGCTATCAACGTTCCTGAGTGTCCCGACGTTCTGACGCTGACCGCCGATGACGGTAAGGTGTTCAACGTTATGACACTTACCTCAAGAGAGTACATAGTAGGTCATCTTAATTACGACGGCAACTCCATCGTATTCACCGATAAGGACGGCGGCGCTATCGATCCCGCCGATATTCAGAGAATGGACTTCGGTCCCGACTCCTACGCAGCGCAGACCTTCAGCATCAGAGATGAGCAGAGCGACTACTTCGGCAAGACCGTTGCTATCCACTGGTTCGCAGGCGTTCCCGCAGATACCGACAGCGGCATTTATGCCAACGCGAGAAAGATCTGGAACGGTAGCGGTATGACTATCCCCGTTATCTACGGACTTGCTAAAGACGGTGACGGATACAGACTTACCCAGACTCCTATCACCAAGGACAGCGAGGCGTTTGATAAGGAAAATCTTATCACTATTAAGGATACAAAGATCGACAAGACTGGCGAGAATCTTCTCTCTGACGTAAATACACATATATTCGAGATGCTTCTCAGCATCGATAACCCCAATAATGAGGCAATCTCCATCAAGATCAACGTAGGCGACGACGAGTATACCGAGATCGGCTGGAATAAGGAGGACGGCTACTTCGTAGACCGTAGATTCACTTCTTCCGCAGGCCTCAGCATCAGAGATTATCACTTCAAGTTTACCTCGGGTCCCAGAGATTTTGATTCTCAGGACTTCTACATCCTCTCGGATAACGGCGGCGTTGAGGTGTTCTGCGACGACTTCAAGATCCCCTTCTACGTTCTGACTCTCGCTTCTCCCTACTCGGTAAAGGCAGAGCTTTCGGTAGGCGGTGAGGTGACCGTTGAGAATCTTCAACTTAACGAGATCGCGTCGGTATGGCGCACAGGTGAGGTCGTAGACGGCGAGACCGTCCTCTACGTAAGCGATAACGCAGTAGAGCTTGACACCTCCCTCGCTACCGAAAAGCAGGTGACCGCATACTCCACCTCCGGTCAGGCTATCGCTTGGGAGCTTGTAGAGGGAGACGACGTGGTTTCTCTTGAAAACACCACAGGCGGCGTTATCATCAAGACTCTGAAGGCAGGAAAGGCGGTTCTCATCGCAACCTGCGGTAATCAGAAAAAGGCGATCGACGTCACCGTACACGAGGGTGATCCCGAGACCGACGTTCCCTTCACAGCGGACGGCATCGTATCGGGTAATTGGATCGCAAAGGGCTCTGAGATCATCGCCAACACTCCCGCAGGCGACGGATATCTCCTCTCCGAGAGGGGCGCGGCAGACTTCAGCTGCTCTGTATCCTTCTCCCTTAATGCAGTTGCTGCTGCATTCATCTTCAGAGCGACTGAGGATATGAGCGATTATATAATCTTCAACTACGATAACAACGAGAGAGTCGTTAAGATGTGGTCGCCTCGCGGCGAGATCGGCAGAGCGGCTGCTCCCGATGTGGATCTTAACAACGTAGTTTTAAGAGTAGAGGCAAGCGGCAAGTCCATCAAGGCGTATATCAACGGCAGACTTGCTATCGACACCGTTCTCGGTGACGAGGAGCCCACCGAGGGTCTCTTCGGACTTAACGTCTACTCGGGTACCGCTACCTTCAAGTCCTTCGTTAACTTCAACGACGAGTACAGCTACGGTGGCAGCGGCAGCCTTACCGTTGTAGGTGACTCCAAGCAGATGATCACCTCTCTTTACAACAAGACCATGGCTAACACCAAGGTTGACAGAGCCTTCTATACCACTGATGGCAGAAACCTTGTTATTGACGCTACCTACTTCGAGCTTCTGCCCGTTGGCACATACACCTTCAAGGCGTCAAGCGGCGCCAGCGCCTATGAGTTCACCGTAAACGTCACCGCAGTGACAAAGACCACCCTCAGGGATCTGACCGTTGAGGAGGGCTGCAACGCGGTTATCTACCTCGGAAATATTGAGGTTGAAACGGTTAAGCTTAACGGCACCGAGCTTCGTAAGGATCAGTATAAGATCGAAAACCTGATGCTTACGATCAAGGCAGAGCTTCTTACAGAGGAAGCAAACGAGATAGTAATTAACGGCGAAGAAACCGTTACCGTAACAATTGATTGATCCCGAGCGTTTAGCACCCATCGCGGCGACTTGACGTCGGATAATAAAAAAATATGGAAACAACAATTAAAGACGTAGCAAAATATGCAGGCGTTGGCGTCGGCACCGTGTCGAGAGTTATCAATAACGAGAAGGCGGTGGGCGACAAGACCAGGGAAAAGGTTCTCGAGGCGATGAGAGTGCTTAACTATTCGCGCAACAATATGGCGTTTCGGTTAAGAAAGAACGAAAATCTCATTATCGCCCTCCTGGTACCCGTTATAAATCACCCCTTCTTCGCGAAACTTGCGTATTACGTAGAGGACGAGGCAGGTAAATTCGGATATTCGGTGATTCTGGTTTCCTCACAGCAGAAGGTTGATAAGGAGACCGAGATCATCACCAAGATCAAGCACAGAGAGATCGACGGAGCAGTTTTCGTCACTCACTATATGCATGATGAAGAAGACCTGCAGAATTGTCCTATAGTATCAATAGACAGAACCTTCGGTCAGGATATTCCTTACGTCACCAGCGACAATTACGACGCTACGAGGGAGGCGATAAGGTATATGATAGAGAGGGGAGCAAAGAAGGTTGGATTTCTTGGCTCAAAGCCTCTCGTAGCCTCCGAGGTTATGGAAAGAGAGCGGGCATACCTTGACGTTATGAAGGAATACGCTATGCAGCCCCGTATGTTAAACGAGGTAATGCAGCACGGTGAGGAGATGTCCATAGCTCCCGATTTTATGGAGCGCTATCCCGACGTAGACGGCGTTTTCGTCTCGGGATATACTCTCTCGCAGTTTCTCTACGAGGCTGCGATAGAGCAGGGGAAAAGGATCCCCGACGATCTTCAGATAGTATCCTATGACGGCAGCTTCAAGCAATGGGGCATCAGTAATATGACCAGCGTGGAGCAGCCCATTGAGGAGATGGCAAGGCAGGTCGTAAGGCTGCTTATCAAGAAGATCCACGGCGAGCAGACCTGTCAGAGAACGGTTCTGAAAACCAAATTCGTGCTTGGCGCGACTACAAAATGATTATTATAAAAAATAAAGTTGTATAAAGGAGAAAAAATCATGAAAAAGCTTTTATGCTCACTTACTTCACTCTTACTCGTGGTTATTATGCTGTTCGGTATGACCGCCTGTGTTGGAGGCAATCCTGACGGCACCGGAGACGGAGATGGCACCTCTACCGATAAAGAGGGCAATACCATAGTCAAGATTATGTTCCACGTTGATAAGTCCTCTACCGAGGGTCAGGCTTATCAGAAGAGAATTGATGCCTTCAACGCGGCTTACAAGGATCAGAAGATCAAGGCTCAGGCTATTTTCAAGGCGCGCTCCGCAGGCGCATCGGGCTATGAGACCGAGCTTCAGAACAATCAGCTTGAGGGAACTCTCGCAGACATCATCACCTTCGACGCACCTAACACCGCTGCATACGCAAGCGCAGGTCTGCTCTACGATATCAGCGATCTTATCTCTAAGGATGAGCAGGATAAGTTCTTCTCTCTCAATATGTACAACGGCAAGCTTTACGGTCTTCCCATTCAGGAGTCCAGCGCAGGCTTCTTCTATAATAAGAAGATCTTCCGCGAGGCAGGCATAGATGTCGGCGGCTACACCGCAGAGAACCCCTGGACCTTCGAGCAGTTCAAGGACGTTTGTGCAAGACTCAAGGCACACGGCGTGACTCCCGTTGATATGCGTCTTGACGCTACCAAGGACGAGACCGCTCCTTACCTCCTCTATCCCTTCATCTACGCGGCAGGCGGCGACTTCGTTTCCTCTGACGGATATACCGCAAAGGGCTATTACAACTCCGCTGAGACCGCGAAGGGCTTCCAGTTCATCAAGGATCTCATCACCGCAGGCTACACCTCCTACTCCATCGGCGCTACCGACTTCTTCACAGGTAAGGTTGGTATGTATCTTTCTTCCGGTTGGACTATTCCCGATCTTGATAACAAGTACAGAGAGCAGTTCGCTTCCCGCGATGACTGGGGACTTCTTCCTTATCCCAAGGGCGCAGAGGCTGCCAGCGCAACAGGTAGCTGGTCCTACGCAATTACAAACAACCACCACGAGGACAAGACCGCATCTCTCGAGCTTCTTAAGTGGATGACCTCTGCAGAAAGCTCTGAGGCTATCACCACCGCAACAGGTATGATCCCCGCCCGCAGAGACGTAGTTAAGAACTATGCGCAGGGCTCTCCTGAGTACACTCTTCTGAAGCAGCTTGAGCTCAGCGGCAGAGAGCGTCCCGTAACCGTTGCATACCCCACCTTCTCCACTACCTTCAACCAGATCATTTACGGTCTTGGCAATGGCAATGTGACCGACCTTCTTAACAATGCAACCAACACTCTTCAGGATGCAATGGATAAGGTTAAAAAATAAAACACAAAAACAAACTGACTAAATGAAAAAATGACAAACACTTCATTAATAATTTTAGGATTGTTTATATGCGCTTTCTGTGGCTTTGCCGTCTATGACTTAGCCACAGCAAAGAGGCATAAAGAGGTTTATCGAGCTAAATCCTCGATAACGGCATATCTTATGCTGCTTCCGTCGGTAGCCCTTGCCTTCCTATTTATATTATTACCTATTTTATATTCGTTAGGCTACGCTTTTACCGACTACTATTTATTAAAGCCGAATGAGATCGGATTCGTATTCCTTGATAATTTCGCCGAGCTTTTCAAAGAGATCTCGGAGAAGGGAATGCTTTATAACGCGATCATCAATACGGTCACCTTCGTGGTAGGCGTCGTGCCCTTACAGATCGGACTTGCTCTTCTGCTTGCTCTCTTTGTAAACCGCCCCTGCTTCGGAAGTAAAATATTTAAGGTTTGCTTTTTCGCTCCCGTCGTAATCTCGCTGTCGGTCACGGCGTTCCTCTGGGAACAGATCCTTGCCCCCGGCGAGGGAGGACTTCTGAACGCTATGCTTGGTATGTTCGGCGTACCTCCTCACGACTGGCTTCGCGATCCCAATACCGCGATGCCCTGTATCATCGTGCTCAGTGCATGGCAGGGCTGCGGATATCAGATGCTGATCTTCCTCTCGGGACTTTCCAATATCAGAAAGGATCTGTACGAGGCAGCAGCTCTGGACGGAGCAAACGGATGGCATAAATTCTGGAACGTGACCTGGGTAGGACTTCGCTCCACCTTCGTCTACATACTTATCACCGTGTTTATCGGTGCGTGCAGAATTTTAACTCAGCCTATGCTGATGACGGGATATATGAGCCACACGGTCACCTTGTCCTACTATATGTACAACCTCGGATATACCGAGCGTTGGGTAGGAGAATCCTCGGCGGTCGCACTGCTTATGACCATCTTCATCGGTGGCGTGACGCTGATTCAGCGCAGAATGTTCAGGGAGAAGTAATATGGATGAAATAAAGAATCTGCCTAACTTCAGGCCTAATAAAACACCCGTCAAGAAAACCGTAAAAGAGGTTATCTATTACGTTGTCGGAATAGTTTTATCCTTAATATTCATACTGCCCATACTGTATATGCTGGCAACCTCCACAAAGAGCGAATCGGCTTACGCTGAGAGCGTTGGAACGCTCAGTATGTTCCTGCCCGATTTTGCAAATCTCGGAATTGCCTTTGATAACTACAAGAGCGTTCTGGTCAACTACGACATCTGGAAATACGCTCTGAACAGCTTTATCTACGCGGCTATCGTTATCGTACTCAATATACTGATCAACGGTCTTGCGGGCTACGCTATGGCAAAGCTTACCTTCCCGGGTAAAAAGCTTCTGTCCTTTATGATCATCTTCCTGATCGTCGTACCCGTCGAAACCTCGATAATCCCCCTTTACTCCATAGTTAAGATAATGCTTGGATTAAAGCAGGAGATGTCGGTCATCGGTGTAATTCTCCCCGCGGCGATAAGCATATTCAACATATTCCTGTTTATGCAGTTCTTCCAGAATATTCCGAAGGAGTATGAGGAAGCGGCGCGTATGGACGGCGCAAACACACTTGACGTATTCTTTAAGGTAATAATGCCCCTGTCAAAGCCCATTCTCGCGACGGTAGCGGTATTCTGCTTCATCGGTGTCTGGAACGATTATCTCTGGCCCTCGATGATACTGCCCGCAGCCGACGACGGATCCTGGTCGCTTTTACCTATTCAGACGGCGCTTATCACCATAAAGAGCATAGAGGGTATTACCACGGGCGAGATAATGGCTTCGCTGGTAATCACAAGTATACCTATCTTCGTGACTTACGTTGCGGCACAAAAATACATTGTACAAGGCTTTGGCACGTCCGGGCTTAAAATGTGAGGAAATATGAAACTTAACAGAATTATAGCATTAATACTACTTCTGGTTATGCTAATTGGCACTGCTACGGGATGTAATCTCTTCCCCGGAAGCAATCCCGATACTGATACCGATACGGATAAGTCTCCCGCGGGTAAAGAATCCCTCGTGCTGAATTATTCGCTTGACGAGGCATCGGGCAGTCTTACCAAGGAATCGGTAAGCGGTAATGACTATACCATTAACTACGTGTTCAACGAGCAGAACGCTGCCAATCTCTTCAAGGAGCCTAACGATCCCCTGAGAAGACCCGGTGTAAAGGGCAACGCCTTATATATGGACGGCTTCTCAAACAATATTGTAAACAGGGATTTCGTAGCTCCCTCCTCGGCAATAACCATGTCCGCCTGGGTAGCACCCAGAGTATTTGAAAATATCGTTTATTACGGTGGCGAGACCGCGGGCGCAGGCCATACCCGCCTTACCTCTATCATCAACAAGGGTGATATCGAGATGGGCGAGGGCTTCCTTCTCGGCTATGGCAGACTGGGCCTCTGGGGCATTCAGCTTGCATTGCATAGCGAGGAAACAGGCGAGGACTTCGTAATTGGCTTCTACGATCCCATCAACGCCCTTCCTCTTTACGAGTGGTCTCACGTTGCCGTCACCTTCGACGGTGAGACTGGATATATCGCCCTCTTCTTCAACGGCGAGAAGTCCTACGAGGCGCTTATTCCCGAGCTTGTTGCTACAAGCATCATTTCCACCGAGGAGCCCCTTCGTATCGGCGCATACGTCACCCCCCAGATCGAGTTCGGTATCAAGAGACAGATGGTCTCCGGACTTCTCGACGAGGTGCAGATTTACTCCGCATCTCTGACACCCAAGGAGATCGCTGAGATCTATGCAGATACCGATTCCGAGGCAGAGCATCCCTATCTTGACTGGAAGGACATTGCACTTGACTCCTCTGTTTACGAGGGTGACCGCTACCGTCCCCAGTACCACGCAATTCCCCCTGCAGTATGGATGAATGAGCCTCATTCTCCCTTCTACTACAAGGGTATGTATCACGTATTCTATCAGCACAATCCCGCAGGCCCCTATTGGTCGCAGATCCGCTGGGCTCATATCGTAAGTGAGGATATGGTTCACTGGAAATACGTTAAGGACGCCGTAGTTCCCACCGCTGGCATCTGTCCCGAGGGTATCTGGACGGGCGGCGCATGCATCGGTCCCGACGGCACACCCTGGCTTGCAATTACCGCGGGTACGAACCTGTACGGTAATCCCAACCACGGCGGTCAGAACGTTGCATTTGCCCACGCGGCAGATCCTAACGATCCTTATCTCGTTGATTGGATCGTCGAGGATAAGCTTGTTATCACCCAGCCTAACGACAATACCCAGGGCGAGAGAGAGCAGTTCCGTGATCCCTTCGTCTGGTATGACGATGGCACATATTATATGATGGTCTCCACCTCTATCCCCGGTGCGGGCGGCTCGGCAGTTGTTTACACCTCCGAGAATATGAGAGAGTGGGATCACCGCGGATATCTCTATCAGTGCGATTACAACAGATATCCCGAGCAGGGCGCTCACTGGGAGTGCGTAGTAATGCTTCCCATCAGCACCAAGGACGGCTCCAAGACAAAGTACATTCTCTTTGACTGTCCTCAGTACACCGTAGACGGCTACACCGTTGAGTGCTACTACTGGATAGGAACCTTTGATAAGGAAAACTGCAGATTTATTGCAGATGACGATAAGCCTAAGCTCTTTGACCTGGGCAGAGGCGTATATACAGGTCAGAACGGCTTCTGCTTCCTCACCGAGGAGCAGATAGCGGCAGGCAAGTCCTACGAGGACGGCAGAACTATCCTTTACGCTATTGCGCAGGGTAAGGACGCAGGTACCGCGCAGAACGCTACTGCAGGCTGGGCGCACAACTTTGCAATTCCTCTTGAGCTCTGGCTCTCCGACGACGGCACCGAGGTAATCCGCGAGCCCGTTAAGGAGATCGAAAGCTTAAGAAAGGAAACGCTTTACTCCTACAGCGGCGATGGTAAGACCGCAGACGAGGTCAACGGCGAGATCTCCGAGCTTCGCGGCGACCTTCTTGAGATCAGAGCGACAGTTGAGCTTGATCCTACCAACCCCGATTACTCCGCAGGCTTCTTCGTAAGATATAATCCTTACGATCTTGACGGTAGAACCGAGAGAACCGAGATCAGATTCTGTGACGAGGGCGTTCTGGTTGACAGAATTCAGTCCTCAATGCTCGATTACGTCAGCCGTCAGCCCAGCCACACATGGGATCGCGTTAAGAAGGAATATGAGATCACCATTCTTCTCGACCGTTCTATGCTGGAGGTTTACGTTGACGGAGTTATCAGCTTCACAACGAGAATTTATCCCAAATACGGCGACTCTGATTTCTTAAGAGTCTTTGACAACAATGCAAACATTAAGTTTACCGAGCTTCACATTTACCGTATGGGCAGCGCGTACAGCGATACCGTAACGCCTCCTTACTACGGCAATATGGGAAACTTAGGTGAATAGGGAGGGCAATATGCGTAAAATAACAACCATAATTTTAAGCATTATATGCGTTATCTTACTGTGCGCTGGTATGGTCGGCTGTCAGTGGTTCAATCCCGATACAGATCCCGATACCAAGCCCGATCCCGACAACATCGTGGTTAAGCCCATTGTAAACGGCGGCTTTGAATCTGCTGACCTTTCGGGTTGGACTGTAGAATACGGCGACGCCTTTGACGACGATTGCGTCTCCTCGCAGAAGACCTTTATGTTCGAGAATGATGCAAACAACAATATTCTGTCCATCAACCACACGGGCAACTGGTATCTCACCGGTAAGGGCTATCACGGCAAGTATTCCGGTGCCAGAACGGGCGCTATCCGTTCTACTGCCTTCACCGTTCCCGAGGACGGTATAGTCAGCCTGAAGCTTGCGGGCGGCTCTCTTACCGTTGGTAAGGGCACCGGCGCACCCCAGAAGGCAAAGGAAAGACTTTGCTTCGTTGGCTTCTATCTTGCGGAGAATGATAAGATGATCGCAATGCAGACCAACGAGTATTTCCACGAGCATACCGAGGAATACATTATTCCCGAGAGATATGCCGCAGGTGTATATAACACCGATAACTTCTACGAGTATTTCCTTGACCTGTCCGAGTATGCAGGCGAGGAGGTATATATCAGAATAGTAGACAACGATGAGAGCTACTATTACGGCTATATCGCAGTAGACGATATAAAGATCGGCAGTGATGCCGAGCCTCAGACCGAGGGCAACTTCTTCACCAAGGTCACAGATTATGCTACCGACGCAGAGGCTCCCTCCATCTACGAGATCGCAAACGGCGACTTCGAGCTTGGCTCTCTTGCAGGCTGGACGGTTGTTTCGGGCGATGCATTCTCCAACGAGGGTGTAAATACCGAGAGCGTCTGGTGGAATGAGAACATCACCTACTCCCGTGACGGTGACTACCATTACGGAAAGTATATGCCCTCCGCAACAGGCGTGCTTCGCTCCTCCGAGTTCGTTCTCGGTGGCTCCGGCTACATCAGCTATAAGCTCGGCGGCTGTGAGGATAACGGCAGAACCTACCTCAGATTTATGGTTAAGCAGGGCGACGAGGCGATCGAGGTCGCAAGATACTCTAACTTCAAGTTCTGGAATTATCAGTTCCCCTACGTTCAGAACGGCATGCGCCTTCTGAATATGGTTCAGTACTATGCAGACTTCTCGGCATACCTTGGCGAGACTATGTATATTGAGGTGGTTGACACCAACACCTCCTCCAACGAGCTTGGCTGTATCGTTCTCGATAGCGTCAAGACCTATTGGGAGGAAAAGCCTCTCTGGATCGACAGCGAATCCTTCCTCGTTAAATACGAGCCCGACATTATGATCGAGAGCGAAAATCAGATCACTAACGGCGGCTTTGAGACAGGCGATCTCACAGGCTGGACCGCAGAGGGTGATAAGATCGGTAGCGTGACAAACGCTTCCGGTTGGTGGAACGAGAACCTTCCTTATAATAAGAAGGGAACATATCTCTTCTCGGGTATTTCGGATGAGGCAGGCAGAGGAACTCTTACCAGCTCCGCCTTCACCGTTGGCGGCTCGGGCTACATCACCTTCCTTATGGGCGGTGGCGGAAACCCCCTTGAGTGCTACATCTCTATTATTGATGCCGAGACCGAGGAGGAGGTTGCCCGCTTCGCTAACAGACTCTTCAACGATAAGGGCATTGGCATAATAAATAACGGCAGTAATCTTGCTAACATGGTGCTCTATAAGGCAGATCTCTCCGAGTTTATGGGCAGAAGCCTGAAGATCCGCGTGGTAGATAACGCTACGAGCGGATGGGGACTTATCACCGTGGATAGCTTCGTCACCTATTATAAAGAAGCATCGAACGTTCCTGCGAAGGCAAACGAGGCTGTGGACATCAAGCCCCAGCCTCTGCCCGACACCGTTCTCGGTGAAAACGATCCCTACCAGGTTCTGAACGGCGACTTTGAGACAGGCGACCTTGAGGGCTGGACTATCACTAAAACGAGTGGCAGCACCGAGATGGGCTACGTTTCCGGTCAGGACGTTTTCTGGAAGAATGCCGATAAGTCCTATAACAAGGACGGCAGATTCCTCTTCACAGGCATTGAGGACGTTATGGGCAGCATGGAGGGCGCGCACGGCGTGCTTACCAGCTCTGATTTTACCGTCGGCGGCTGTGGCTTCATCACCTTTAAGCTTGGCGGTGGCTACAACCCTGAATGCTATATCGAGATAGTTGATGCCGAGACCGACGTTGCAATAGCAAAGTATCACAACGACAATGAATCTCATAACGAGGGACGTATGTTCCTGTTCAAGGCTGATCTTACCGAGTTTATGGGAAGAAATGTTTACATTAGAGTGGTAGATAACGCTTCTGCTGACTGGGGATGCCTTGCGGTAGACAGCTTTATCACTCATTACGAATCAATCGAGCAGCTGCCCGAGGCGGCTCTCGCTGATAATAAGCTTAATTAAAGTTTCAAGGAGAGCAATATGAAAAGTATATTAAGAATTTCTTTAGTTTTATTAATCTGCGCTCTTATTATGACCGTTGTGGGCTGTGTGAATGATAACGATAAGCCCCACACCCACCAATACAGTGAGGAGATAACGAAGGCTCCCACCTGTACCGAGGAGGGCGTAAAGACCTTTACCTGTACGGTAGAGGGCTGTGATAAGCCCACCTATACCGAGCCTGTTGCAAAGCTTCCTCACACAGAGGTAAAGCTTGACGGCAAGGCAGCAACCTGTACCGAGGCAGGACTTTCCGAGGGCAAGAAGTGCTCCGCGTGCGGTGAGATCACCGTAAAGCAGGAGACCATTCCCGCGGCAGGACATAAGGAGGAAACTCTCGCTGCCAAGGCACCCACCTGTACCGAGACCGGACTTACCGCAGGTAAGAAGTGCTCGGAGTGCGACATCGTACTCGAGGCACAGAGCACCGTTCCCGCAACAGGACACAAG
>JAFWXZ010000058.1 GCA_017522795.1 Clostridia bacterium
AACCCTTGCAAGAGTGTTTGAGACCACCCCCTCAAGAATCAAGGAAAAGGTGGCAAAATACTCGGCAATTTACAATAACTCCGAGATTCCGAGAGGAGTTATCCTGCTTACATACGCCGATTCCTGCCAGCTCTGCACCAAGAAATACTATCTCACCGAGATACGCGATGCGCTTGGTATCAGAAAGAGCGGCTCGCTTTCATCCTCCTCTATGGAGGCGCTTGCGATCGTTGCGTATAATCAGCCTGTGACGAGAGTTTTCGTCGATACTCTCAGACGCGTCGACTCCTCCTATGCAATGAATAATCTTATTGACCGCGGACTTATTGAGTCCAAGGGACGTCTTGATGCACCCGGCCGTCCTATGCTCTACGGTACGACACCCGACTTCCTGCGTGCATTCGGTCTTACTAGCATTGATGCCCTACCCCAGACCGCAGACGAGATCAAGGCTATGTTTGCAAGAATGGACAGCGTCGGTGAGATTCTTGAGGAGACCGAGCAGATCGCTATCTCCGACGAGGATCTTGCCGTACCCGAGCAGTCCGAGGAAGCCGCAGATACAGATAACGCATCTACCGAGGCTGCCGCATACGAGGACGAGCATTCGGCTGAGGACGATATTATAGTCGACGATATGTAAGGAGGCCTATGGCAGGGGTACTGATTGGACTGATTATTTCGTTTTTACTCTTTTTCGTTCTGACGCGCAAGGTGTGGGTCAGAGTTATTAAGGAAGAAAAATTAAGAGTACAGTTCCATCTTCCCCTGCTTGCGCTTCATCTTATCAGCGAGGATAAATCAAAGCAGACCGAAGACAAGGACAAAAAGCTTAGTACAAGAGCGTATATTCGAGTGATCGCAGGCACGCTTGACAGAATCAGCAAATGCGAGCTGCTGATCAAGCGGATAATTCTGCCCTGCAAGGTAGGTTCCTTTGACGGAATGGCGCTCGTCCGTCCCTTTGGCTACCAGGGACTTATCTATGCCGTGATAGCCTATTTGAAAACAAAAACGCAAAGACTCGCCCTTGAGGATAATGCAATCATTTCATCCCCCGACGTCACAGAAGCACGTTATTATATTACTGCAAAGCTACGTCTTTATCAGTTGATCTATGCCCTACTGACCTTTAAGCGCGGCATAAACGAAGAAAAGAAACGGATGGAATAGGTATGTCGGAGAATAAAATGAGTGACATTATCAAGGCTTCTATGGACGGTATTAAAAGCTTTACTGATATGGAAACGGTAATCGGAAATGCCATAACTACTCCAAGCGGTGTGACGGTTATTCCCGTATCAAAGGTGGCTATGGGAATAGCAACGGGCGGTATCGATTACGGCAGGGGTCGACAGGAGACCGATCAAAATTTCGGCGGTGGAGGTGGCACGGGACTTGCTATTACCCCAATCGCTTTCTTAACCGTTGGCAGAGATGCCGAGGTTAATCTTATACACATAAATGCCGGTATCGGTGACGTCGACAAGATAGTAAATCTCGTAGAACGATCTCCAGAGATAATTGAGAAAATAAAAAATGCGCTGTCATAAATTTCATTGAATAGAAAAATCCCGTCCTTCAAAGGATAAGGAAAAAAGGATTTTAAGATGAAAAGAAGCAGCACAAGTATATATATAGCCGTTTTGCTTATCACGGCGTTTATATTTTCATTTCTTACAATATACGCCTTCGGAGAGCATAAAAACGGTGGTTTTTCGGTAAGCGCAAGATCTGCCGTGCTTTATCAGCCGGAAATTGATAATTTTCTTTATTCTAAAGATGCAGACGTAAGGCTGCCTATGGCGAGCACAACAAAGATTATGACTGCACTTGTAGCTCTTGAGAACAGTGTTCTTAGCGAGATCGTTGAAGTGGAAGATTCAGCTATCGGCACCGAAGGCTCGTCTGCCTATCTTCGTCATGGTGACACGCTTACTATGGAGGAGCTACTATACGCCCTTCTGCTTCAGAGCGCAAACGACGCGGCTGTAGCTATTGCCTTTCATATCGGCGGTGATGTTGAGGGTTTCTCTGCCCTTATGAACGATAGGGCCTGCCAGCTTGGTCTGACTGACACACATTTTACCAACCCCCACGGGCTTGACGATGACGAGCATTATACCACGGCGAGAGAGCTTTCGCTGATAGCTGCCGAGGCGATGAGAAATCCTACATTCAAAAAAATTGCTTCTACTTATAAGAAAACCTTTGCAACCGAGGACAGAACTCGCACCTACGTCAATCACAACAAGCTACTACGCCTCTATGACGGATGTATAGGTGTCAAGACGGGGTTTACTAAGAAAAGCGGAAGATGCCTTGTTGGAGCGGCAGAAAAGGAGGGGCTAACATTTATTACGGTCACCCTCGATGCTCCGAGTGATTGGAGCGATCACAAAAAAATGCTCGATTTTGGCTTTGAGAGCCTTGAAAAAATCACGCTTGCGAGCGGCTTTGACCATATGTATAAGATTCCTTTGCTTGACGGAGAGAGCGAATACCTAACGGTGGCAAACCCTGATGGAGCCGAGATGATCACAGAACGCACAGAGCAAGAGATCGCTGAGCACGTTCGGCTTGTAAAGTACGGTATTGCGCCCATTAACAGAGGCGATAAGCTTGGAGAGATCATATACACGTCGGACGGAAAAGAGATTGCGAGAGTACCTCTCGTAGCATTGGAAAGCGTAAAGAAAAAGGAAAACAAGGGATTTTTTGAAAAAATCCTATCTATATTTGACTAACAACAGGACAACGGAGATAATAATGGAAAAGATCAGACTTCAGAAATTTATAGCAGATGCGGGACTTATGTCCAGAAGAGCAGCCGAGGCAGAGATCGAGAGAGGAAGCTTCTCGGTCAACGGCCACGTGGCTTCTATTGGAATGAAGATCAATCCCGCCGAGGACATAGTAGCATATAAGGGTAAGCGCGTAAGATATGAGAAGCGCAAATACACCTATATTATGCTTAATAAGCCGAGAGGATATCTCTCCTCCACCACCGATGACAGAGGCAGAAAGTGCGTGACCGATCTGCTTTCGGGTGTTGATGCAAGAGTATATCCCGTGGGCAGACTTGATATGATAAGCGAGGGTATGATTCTGCTTACCGACGACGGTGAGCTAAAAAACCGTCTTACCCACCCGAGCCACTCCATACCCAAGGTTTATCGCGTAAAGGTTGGCGGCGCTGTAAGTCAGATACAGTACGATATACTCACCTCTCCACTTGAGATCGACGGCTACAAGATCAAGCCCGTGGACGTTATAATCGCAGGGGAGGATGAAAGCGGCACCGTGCTGAAATTCACACTCTTTGAGGGCAGAAACAGACAGATAAGAAAAATGTGCGAGGCGGCTGACCTTACGGTAAAGCGCCTGTCCCGCGTATCTATCGGCAATCTGAAGCTTGACGGACTTCCCACAGGAAAGTGGAGATACCTTGAGCAAAGTGAGGTAGACTATCTTTATAAGGCTACGAAGGAAGTAAAAAATGTTTAAGATCACACCTGTTCAGGATAAGGAGAAGCAAAAGGAATTATGCAAGGAGTGCGGCGTGAAATACCGCGCGGACGCCTTCGCCTACGTTATGTTTGATATAGACAGCGGCGAGATCATGGGTATGTCCCAGTTTGAGATCGGCAAGCTGGGATACATATTTGACCTTAAGGAAGCGGGTGAGAGAGGCGACTTTGAGGCAATGTTTATCCTTGCAAGACAGACGATGAACTTTATTGATCTGTGCGGCGCGCATATCTGCGAGGCAACTAGCGATGCCGCGGATGAAAGACTGCTTCTCGCGATAGGATTCAAAAAAAGCGACGGCAAGTTTACCTGCGACATGACAGGCATGTTTGACGGTCATTGTAGTGGGGATAAGCTTAAATTGGATTAATAAAATCTAAGGGAGAACCGGTTGGTTCTCCCTTTTCATATGTAGAAGATTTTTCGTGCGCTATCAACGCCTTTTTATGAGAATAGTGACAATTATTATCAGCGCAATTATTATACCTACAGTAATACCGATTGGTGGATAAAGCAGCAACGCAAGTGGCGAAACTAAAACATCAAGTAAAAACATAATATCCTCCTAAATTATCTCTTCTTTTTAAAAAGAAGTATACCAAGAATAAGCACAATTACAACGCCTATGACACAAAGTACCGTTGTAAACTCAGCCTCGGATAATCTATAAAAAAGAATTTCTGACGGTGATGGCGGCAAGACATCAAGCGAAAACATAGTGTATCCTCCTTAAATAAATAATGGCAAGAAAATGAGTCCAATAATAAAGCTGGAAATATTGCATACAGCGCTATATTTAACGCTCTTTAATTTATCTTTGGTATAGGCAAGACAGAATAGAAATTCGCTTATAAATACTAAAATCTCAATTACAGCAGCCGTCAACCAATACTGAAAATTATTTCCCGAAAAGACAAGAACAATATAAAGATTGGCACACAGGTTGGTAAATGCAGTCACCGCCACCCAATATACATATAGTATTTTATCTCGTTCTTTAAGGAAATAGAGTGCTATACACTCAATTATTTCTGTTAATACTAAAGCTTTTATCAGCATTTTTTATTCTCTTTGAAACAACGATTATTATAAGCATCGATATAAGGCAAAGTATCGCTGTGATTACTCGCATAATGGTTGAATATGTAAATGACATAGCGATAAAAAATCCGGGTATCAAGGCTGCAGCAAGTGTGCCGAAAGCAAACCCCTCGCTTCCCTTCATAAGAATATTTGCATAATACAATGTTATGGGCATTGAAAAATTAAATGCGAATATTCCAAGGATAAATATCGGTATACTTTCCGTTCCAAGCGTCAGACAGATCGCAGAGGTAAGCATTGAGATATATGTGGTAGCTTTAATCCCGATGAATTTGGAAAAGATACCTCCTGCCGCCTTGCCGAGAGCTGTTGCAATCGCCATAACTAAAAACATATTTCCCGAAAGGGGAAAGACGGGCGAGGCTACCTTTCCAACAAAAGAGCGTATCACAACAACAGCGATTATAGCAAGTATAGCATACGTTTCGCCTTTATTCGACTCGTATTCCTCCGGATAGGACTTAGTTTCACTGTCCTCGAAAAAAATCACAAGAAGTCCACAAATAATAAGCACGGAAAAGAGCAAATAAGGCAGGGGCAGGAAGGAGAGATATCTTTGCCCGAGCACAAGCCCAATGGCTCCGGTAGAAACGAATATTCCGAGATGCAAGATATCATTCCCGCTCTTGTCGCTAACGTACTTTCCGCCTGCGACGTGAAATATAGAATTACTTATACCAATAAATATTACCGACAAAAGCCACAAATCACTGAGCAGATAGCCGAGAATCATAGAAATAATGCTCACCGCGAGAAACAGCTTAGGCTTATTATATTTATCAATCATCATTCCTACAGGAGACTGGGTTACGAACGCTAAAATGTTATATCCAAAGAAAATAAATATGCTCCCTTCGGGATTATCCGGATATAACTTTACAAAAGCAATATACGCGCACAGTCCATCGGTCACAAGATGCATAAGCGAGAGCAAAATCAACTTAATTTTCGGTGAATAAATAGGCAAATTTCTCATACTCTCCCCCATATTATTCGTATTTATAACATAAGACACACAAAAGCACCAAAAGGTTACACGATTAATAAAATTTTAGCATTTTTTTACAATATCTATC
>JAFWXZ010000059.1 GCA_017522795.1 Clostridia bacterium
TCCTGCATCCGAGAACGAAGAGATACTCACCAGAATGTGTCGCAGCGGCATGAACGTTGCAAGACTTAACTTCTCCCACGGAACACACGAGGAGCATCAGAAGAAATTTGACCTTATCAAGCAGGTGAGAGAGAAGCTTGAGCTTCCCATCGCGATAATGCTTGACACCAAGGGCCCCGAATACAGAATAGGTACCTTCAAGGACGGAAAGGTAAAGATCGAAGACGGCGCGGAATTCACCTTCACCACCGAGGATATTGAGGGTGACGAAACCCGCGTATCCGTAAGCTACAAGCGTCTTATTGAGGACCTCAACGTAGGCGACAGAATCCTCCTCAACAACGGTCTTGTTATCTTTGAGGTAGTATCCCTCGAGGGCAATGACGCGAGGTGCAAGGTTGTTGTGGGCGGCGAGCTTTCCAACAGAAAGAGCATGAACTTCCCCAACAAGACCATGACACAGGAGTATCTCTCCGAGGCGGATAAGGCTGACCTGCTCTTCGGTATCAAGAACGATATTGATTTCGTAGCTGCATCATTTATCTCCTGCGAGGCAGATATCCGCGCGGTGCGTGACTTCCTTGACGAGAACGGCGGACAGAACGTTGATATTATCGCGAAGATCGAGAACCGCGCAGGCGTTGACAACATTGACGAGATATGCAAGGTTGCTGACGGCGTTATGGTTGCAAGAGGCGACCTTGGCGTTGTGATACCCTTCGTTGAGGTTCCAGCAATCCAGAAGCACCTTATTAAGAAGTGCCGTATGCTCGGCAAGCGCGTTATTACTGCCACCGAGATGCTTGAGTCTATGATATACAATCCCCGCCCCACGAGAGCAGAGATCTCCGACGTTGCAAACGCGGTTTACGACGGATCGAGCGCAGTTATGCTCTCGGGTGAGACCGCTGTTGGCGCTCATCCCGCAGAGGCTGTGCGCTATATGGCAGAGATCGCAGAGTTCACCGAAAACGGCATCAATTATACCGACAGATTCCACTCCGCATCCTTCCAGATCAAGAGCAATGCTGACGCGGTTTCCCACGCGACCTGCGCTATGGCTATCGACGTCAATGCAAAGTGCATCGTCGTTAACTCTATCAGCGGTCTTACCGCGAGAATGGTAAGCCGTTTCAGATGTGCGGTTGACATCGTAGGTATTACCACCAGCGAGAAGGTCTGGAGAAAGCTCAATATGAGCTGGGGCGTGCTTCCCATTCTTACCGAGCAGTTTGAGTCCAACGACGTTATGTTCTACCACGCGATGAAGCAGGCAAAGGCTGCACTCCGTCTTTCCCCCGGTGACAACGTGGTTATGACGGGCGGTCTTATCGGCGGCCCCAGAGGTAATACAAATATTATCAAGCTGGAAGTTGTTAAGTAAATGCAGAATGCAGAATGCAAAATTCAGAATGCAGAATTAAAAAGAGAGCCAAGTTTTTGGCTCTCTTTTTGTGTTATTTGTAAGCTTTTGTTGACAAATCAGCGATAATTCGGGTAAACAAGCTTGGTTTCGGTGTACATTGAGGCATAGGCTTCATCAAGGAGCGCCTCTACGTCAACCTTATCAAGCTCGCGCATTACGTCATCTATTCTCGGCTGAGTTTTGGGGTGACGTGGGGTGAATACGGTGCAGCAGTCCTCAAAGGGAAGGATCGATGTATCGAAGGTGCCGTAGTGGCGCGCCTGAATAATTATCTCGTTTTTATCAAGACCGATGCAGGGGCGGAATACGGGCATATGAACGACCGAATCGGTGACCTCGATTGCCGCGAGTGTCTGGGAGGCAACCTGACCGAGACTCTCGCCCGTGATGAGCGCGTGGCACTTGTAGCTGCGGGCGCATCTCTCGGCAAGGCGCATCATAAAGATGCGGAGAAGAATAGTGAAGTAATCCTCCTCGCATTTGTCGCGAAGCTCCTCCTGAATATGAGTAAGCGAGATGACGTGGACGTGGATCTTGGAGCAGAACTCGCACATCTCCTGCGCCAGCTGCATAACCTTTTCCTTTGCGCGCTCGGAGGTATAGGGGAAGGACTCGAAGTGGAGAGCCTCGATCTCCATGCCGCGCTTTGCCATCATACAGCCCGCGACGGGGGAGTCGATACCGCCCGAGAGGAGAAGCAGACCGCGTCCTGCGGAACGCAGAGGAAGACCGCCCGCGCCAGGCTCCTGCCCTGCTCTGATATATGCGTTGTCATCGCGCACCTCAACGGTGACGGTGACATCGGGATTGTGAACGTCTACCTTTATGCCTCGAACGGTGGAGAGGATAACTCCGCCGATCTCACGGGAGATCTCGGGGGACTTCAGCGGGAACCTCTTATCAGAGCGCTTTGCATCTACCTTAAAGGTGCGCTTTCCTGCCAGCTTCTCGGGCAGGTACTCCTTTGCAAGAGCGATGATGCTGTCCATATTCTTCTCGCAGACGGCGGCGCGGTTTACACCTACGATGCCGAATACCTTTTTAGCCGCGTCGTACATACCGTCCATATCGCACATATCGTTAAGCGGCTCTACGTAGACGGTGGACTGCTTGAAATATATTTTAAATGCGCCGTGGGGGCTTGCTCTGCGGCGAAGCTCCTTTACAAGCTGAGATTCAAAGCTCTGGCGGTTTGCGCCCTTTAAGACAACCTCGCCGAATTTACAAAGTATTACTTCCTGTATATTCATTATTTGCTTCCTTATACTGTAAAAATGTAATTTATCAAAGAAAAAACGTATATTTCGTGGGGAAAATCGGTATTTATACCGTCATTTCGCCGCGGAGATTCTGCTCCATATAGTGCTTTATCTCATCAACGGTCAGGTCAAGGCTGAAGAGATAATATAGCTTTGCAACGGCTGCCTCGGTGGTCATATCATAACCGCTGACAGCACCCGCCGCCTTGAGAGCCGAGCTTGCCTCATACGCACCGAGGGATACGGTACCCGATGGGCACTGGGAGCAGACGGTGATGACCGTGCCGTTCTCAAAAGCGCGGGATATGATAGGAATAAGCGCGCCACTGTCCGAGGGAATATTTCCCGCACCAAAGGTCTCAAGGACGATACCCGAAAGCTTGTCGGTCATGATAGACTCAAAAAGGCTGAACTGTATGCCCGGGAACACCTTAAGGACGCCGATAGGCAGATCGCGGAAGGGACGCATCTCAAATTTCTTTCCGCCGGGCTTTTCAAGAGCGGAATAATTGTACTTTATGGAAATTCCCACGTCGGCAAGATGAGGGTAATTGGGCGAATCGAAGGCGACCAGCCTGTCTGCACTCATCTTTACCGCGCGGTTGCCGCGGATAAGCTTGCCGCTAAAGTAGAGGCATACCTCGTTTGCCACTCCGTCTGCCGCGATAAGAAGCGAAGTGATAAGATTATCCCTACCGTCACTGCGGATCTCCGAGAGAGGAATCTGCGAGCCTGTCAGCACTACGGGCTTATCAAGTCCGTGTAGCATAAAGGAGAGCGCAGAGGCGGTGTACGCCATAGTATCGGTGCCGTGAAGCACCACAAAGCCATCGTAGGCGGAATAATTATCGTAGATAACGCCCGCGATTTTGTTCCACTCCTTCAGGGTAATGTCAGAGGAGTCAAGCAGGGGTGACATCTCGTGCAGATCCCAGAGGGGTGCGCCATCGCTCTTCATATCCTCGATAGCCGAGATCGCTTCGCCGAGGAAGCCTGCCACGGGGGCATAGCCCTTATCGGTCTTTTTCATACCGATAGTGCCGCCCGTGTATATAATTAGAACCTTTTTCTTCATTTCCCTGCCCTCACTTTTTTTCCGCGCGCTCGCGGTCGATATAATTCTGCAGAATTATCTCTGCCGAAAGGGTGTCGACTGCGTCCTTGCGCTTTTTGCCGTAGGTGCCTGTCTCGCCAAGGAAGCGGTAGGCAACCATCGTAGTCATACGCTCGTCGTAAAAATCAATGGGAATATCGGTCTCGGCGCGGAGAAGGTCGGCAAAGGCGCGGATGACCTGGCTTCTCTCGCCCTCGCTGCCGTCCATATTCTTAGGCAGACCGATTATTATTTTCTTGCAGGCGCGGCTCTCGGCTTCCTTTGCCACGCGAATGGCGGTGTTTCTCATTCCGCCCTCGCTGACGGTGCAAATTCCGCTTGCCAGCATGCCCGAAATATCACACTCGGCAAGACCGGTGCGCTTGTCGCCGTAGTCAACGCCAAGATATTTTCCGTGAGTTAAGTTCATTTTTTACTCCAATTTATAGCTTTTTGTATACGAAAACGCGGAAGTCCGCGGTGCATTCAAGCGTGTCAAGCGCCGTGACCTTTTCCCTGTCGGACGGACGGGTGCGGTAGGCGTAGGGGGTCATCATAAACAGATCCCTTATTTGTTCCTGACTGTCCAGCCTGAATTTATAGGTCAGGGGCTCGTCCATCACAAGCTCAAAGCCCTCAAGCGCCGTATCGGCTACCTCATTTTTATATGGTGTGTCGTAGATGACCGATTTAAGCTCGAAAAGATGCATCTCCCCGGGAATAGCCATAATAAAGTGACCGTCTGTATTTAAAACTCGGCGTGTCTCCTCAAGGGCGAGGGGCGAAAAGGTGTTTATCAGCGTGTCAAACTCCGAGTCGGCGATAGGCATATGATAAGAGCCTGCCACGGCAAGAGATATGCGGGGATTTTTCTTAGAGATCTCGCGAACTGCGTCCTTTGAAATATCGAAGGCGCTGACGTCGCTTTTGCCATTATGCTCATATAACGTGCGCTCAATAAAGTCGGTGTAATAGCCCTCGCCTGCTCCCGCGTCGAGAAGACAGCCATCTACGGGGGTAAACTCCAAGGCAAGACCGCCGATCCATCTGGCAAGAGGCGCGTAATATCCACCGCCGAGAAAGGCTCGGCGGGCGAGAACCATATCCTTGTTGTCGCCGTGGACACCGCCAGTGCTACCGAGCAGAAGATTATAGTATCCTCCGCGGGCTCTGTCATAGGAGTGACCATTAATGCAGGCCGCCGTTTTATCGTTAATATTCAGTTTTTCTCCGCATTTAGTGCAAACAAACCTCATATTTCGTAAACCTTTATTGTCGTTTTTGATCGTTTTTGTCATATAGGCATATTTTTACAATATGATTATATCATATATTATGTAAAGATGCAAGATTTTTTTATCAAAATAAAAAGACCTGTCACAAGGACAGGTCTCTTTTGTTGTGACGTGTGTCCGATTTAGATGCAAAGCCATGTGTAGCCAATTTAGATGCACTCTGATTTTGCAGAGGGTACACTAACCCCTTGGCGATGATGGGGGTTAAAAGATTCCGCGGTCTACCGGACTTTTAACGCCATGCTTGTAAACGAATCTATGTATGATTCAATTATTCAATGATATAGTACCAAATACCGGCAGCTTTTAGTTTTTCAGTAATGTTATCGGAAATCTCCTCGGATATGATATGATTCGTTGCAGTCAGAAATTCGGCTTCAAGATAATCTTCAAAATCATACCCATAGATAATGGTATCTACTGCCTGCCAAAATGAAATGATCGGCATATTATCCATTCCGTCGAAGAAGCAACGGTGGGCGTAAAAAGGAATTAGTTTGGGACTGCTTTCAAGGCTTTTCATAACTGCCTTTTTGAAATCCTCGGTGTCGGTGAATTCGCCCAAAAGCTCTTTCAACATTGCTTGCAAAGAATCGGCGTTGTTTGCTATGTCAAATTCAAATGATTCTACAATGTTTTTTTGAAAATCGTAAAATTTATCTATGTTTTTTTGAGAGATATCGCGATAGTCAAAAAATTCGCATCCAACAGGATAAGCACAAGATAAGAATGAGGCGATTTCTTTTGGAAAACGAAATCCAAAGGTGCTTTCGATTTTTTTGATTTCAATTTCAGAAAGACCGCTATCAAAGTGAAGCCCTGATTTTTTTAGCCGTTCAATCATCAAATAGTTATCCATGTTTACTTTCTCCTTTGATTTTATATCATTATACCACAATTTTGTAAACATTTCAAGCATTTCGCTGGTTCGAATCTGTCTACAGACCGAAAATGCACGAAATGCATCTACAAAATTTCGAAAAACTTTAGAGTCAAAAAAGCGGAGAAAAAATGTAGGTAGCAGGATATTCGCCCGTGGCGAAGATTCGCGCTCCCTGCGCCTTGCAAGCGAGCTTGCAGATCTTCGGGCGGCGAATGCGGACCTACATTCTGTGCCGCGTGCGGCACAGAATAGGGCGAATCGGACTGCTACCCCTGCCAACACAAAAGCCACCCAATCGGGTGGCTTTTGTGTTGGCAGGGGTAGCAGGATTCGGACCTACGAATGAGGGAGTCAAAGTCCCTTGCCTTAACGCTTGGCAATACCCCTATAAAATTTTAATTGACTATTCTACCATAAAAAATCCCCTATGTCAATAACTTAAGGAAAAGTTTTGCCTTAGTTATCTTTATTATATCTGTATTAAACACCAAAAATTGCAAATACTACCTAAAAAGGAAACAGGGGGGCAAAAGTGTGTGGGAGATAAAGAGCGAGAGGATAAAGAGGGCGGCTAAGAGGTACGGGCTGTGCTTTGCGCTGGGAGCGATAGGATATGCGGCGATAGAGGTGATATGGCGGGGGTATACCCACTGGTCAATGGTGATCGCGGGGGGGATTTGTTTTATTATTTTCTCGCTGGTTGCCGAGAGGCTGCGGGAGAAAAATATATTTATCAAGGCGGCGGTCTGCGCCCTTGGGGTGACTGTTGTTGAATTTCTGTTCGGGGTGTTATTTAACATTATCCTCGGTATGAGGGTATGGGATTACAGCCATATGCCGCTGAATATTCTCGGACAGGTGTGCCCGCTTTTTACTCTGCTATGGGGTGGAATTGCCATTGCCTTTTTGCCGCTGGCTGAGGTGATAAATCAAGACTACGCGTAAAAAAAGCAGACTTTCGTCTGCTTTTTTTACGTTGTATTTCCTGCGGCAGTCTTATTCCCAAAGGAACTCGCCCTTTGAAAGACCGCTGCCAATGAGTGACGTGCTTGCGGTGGCAGAGGAGTCGCCAAGCATTATGACGTAGCCGTTAATCTGGGCAGGCATATTGACGGTAAGCTTATCCGCACCGATATTGCAGACCAGGTCGCCGCCCTCGGAAAGCGAGAGCGTGTCATAATTTGCCACGGACGAGAAATTCTGGCAACGGGTTGCCTCGTCTGACATACCGCCGCGGGGCATAATTGCCACCACAGAGCCGCCCGTATAGCTGTAGCCCTGCTCGGAGTCTATGGCAGAGTTGCCGTTTCCCGTAGAGATAATCAGCAATCTGCCGCCAGAGAATAGGATACCGCCGTAGGACGTGCGGCTATTGGAGTCGATACCGTCACCACCTGCATAAACGTAGAGAGTACCACCGCTGACGGTAATTGCCGCGCCCGAGGTTGCTATGCCGTTGATACCGTCATCCTTAGAAACGACGTAAAGATTGCCGTCGTTTATATTAACGGTGATTCCCTCAAGTCCCTCGTAGCTGTTGACAATATTAATATCACTGCCGGTTACGGTAAGAGTGCCATCCGAATGAATGCCATCGTCGTTTGAATAAAGCGAGATACTACCACCGTTCAGGGTTATATTACCTGTAGGCGCTTCTCCGTTCTCAAGAGTGGTATCCGAATTTGCGTGGATAGAGTCGTCGTAGGACTTTATAGTAAGGTTGCCCGAATTTACTATTATTTCATTATCGGCTTTAATACCCTTGGTGGAGTGGTCTCCCTTATCGGTATTTCCGCCGTCCATTCCTCCCATTCCGCCAGGACCGCCGCCGAAGCCTCCAGGTCCGCCCTTGTTAATTGTAGTGCTATAGTTAGTCCAATCATAGTAGAGGTACTGACCGCGAACGGTGAGCGCTATAGTGTCATAGGCATCGCTTGGGGTGAGGTAATCGGAGGCTGCAACGTAGTCTGTGTCCTGTCCCTGCTCCATATCCGAGGTGTAGATAAAGAACTGGAGCTTATCAAAACTTTCGTTTTTGGGGAAGGAGTAGTAATAATACTGACTTCTGCCGCCCGAGACGGTGGAGTGATACTCGGGATTTACCCAGAGATAGTCGCTGTCAAAGTTGTAGTACTTAATAGAATACTTGTAGTCGCTGTAATTAAAGCGAATAAAGAAGGAGTCCTCGGTGACCGCCGTCACCTGCTCGGAGTAGTTGGAATACTTGTCAGTATAGATATTAAGGGTAGGATCTCCGTCAAGAGTGACATTATACGCCGCGTCAATACCGTCGCAGGCGGCGTAGAGCGTATAGCTACCGCCATTCAGTGAGACTGTGCTGCGCTGATTGCCCTTTTCTGAGATATCGCTCCTTGTGGTTTTTATGCAATCACCGACTGTGGAGATAAGGGTTGCGGTGGCATTTTCAAGCTGGACAGAGTCGTTGCCCTTCAGGGCATTGTCCTTACATACCACGGTAAGTGTCAGATTCTTTACCTGCAGATCATCCTTTGAATGAATGCCGTTGTTGTTTTCGCTGACGAGATAAAGCTCGCCCTTGCCTGCTATTTCAAGGTCAACCTCCGAGTGTATAGCACCCGAGAGCGAGGTGGTGTCCTCAACGGATATTGCGGGACGGTTGTCGTAGATATAGTTTTTCGTATCCTTTTTCGCCAGGATGGAAACCTCGTTGCCGCTGAGTACGGTAATTGGGTTTACACTATTTGAAATCAGCGAAAAGTCATGCATTTCAAGGTCGAGCTTATACTCATCGCCAACGTCGACGGTAATGCTGCCCGACAGAGTGCCCGTCACAGAATAAACCGAATCTGCGCTAAGGGCAGTAAAAGTGAGAACATTATTTTCAAGAGTGTAGCAATCGGGAGTACCTGATATACAGGTGACGGTGACAGAGGAGCTGCTTCCGTCAAAAAGTCCGTCGTACACGCCAAGATCGTTTAAGTCATCGCCATAGGAGCTGTTATCATCAGGAATGTCATCGGTCGCACCACCGCCATCCGTTTTATCATTAACACAGGACGTAAGCAAAAGCGCGGTAAGCAGAAGCAAAGAAATGATTTTCCTTTTCATATTTTTTCTCCTTAATAGAGAGTATTAAAGCTCTCCTGTCTGGGTTTCCTCTCTTGAGACCATAATTTCCAGATTTCCGTTTCTCTCGCGGAGTTTGTCTATAAACTCCTTCTCCTTGCTCGCATCGCGGAGGGTGAGGTCGTAGGTAAGGCGGAACATACTGCCCATGTTAGTGGTCTTTACCTTAACGAGCTGACATGCTTTAGTATATTCCTTAAAGATATCGTCAAAGACGGTGGTGTAATCAAGGTCCTCGGGGATAGTGATGCGCACGCTCTTATGCACCGACATTCTACGGCTGACGCCGAAGTCGATAACGTTATAAAGAGCGAAGAGGACGCCCATAATCACGGTAAAGAGCGCAGCATAGGCGATGTAGCCCATTCCGCAAACGAGGCCCGTACCCATAGCGAGAAAGATAGCGGCGATCTCTCTTGCAGTACCCGGTGCGCTACGGAAGCGGACAAGGCTGAAAGCGCCTGCAACCGCAACGCCCGCGCCGATGTTGCCGTTTACCATCATAATAACCACGCAGACGATGGCGGGAAGGAGAGCCAGCGTCATAACGAAGCTCTTGGTAAATCTCGCCTTGAATGCGAAGGCAAAGGCAAGAAGTATGCCGAGGACAAGCGCAGAGCCGAGGCAGAGTAAAAAGTCGATAGGATCTATAACCTGAATTATCGCGGTATCAAAAAGTCCCCTAAAAAGTTCGTCAAGCATTTATGTAGGTCTCCTTTGAGTTAGTATGTATTTTGGGCAGGACGGTCTTTAAATATGCCGTGCCGTATTTTGAAAACGAGGTTTTATATATTTTCTCCTCCGAGAGAATTCTGACAAGCCATAGAGGAATTGCTCCGGGGCATTTTATCTCCATCAATACTCTGTCATCGGGGAGTATTGAATAGCCGCGGGCGTCCGCGCAGAGAGATATTTCGGTCTGCCTGCAAAGGATGTTATCGTCGAAGGTGACGCGAAGATCTCCCCCATCCCTCTCGTAATATGCCTCTCTCTCATAGGAGAGGAACATAGCGGGACGGAGTCCCTCGTAATAGCTCTTAAAATAGTCTATCTCGCGGCTTATCTGCGTGTTCTCGGGGCATTCACATCTGCCGCAGAGCCAATCGGTAGCCACCGATTCGGGCAGAGCTATGCGCCGCTTATACACTACGCGATTATATTTCTTTTTCAGCTCGACAAAGACCGTGCTGTCCCTGTCGGCTTGCTTATAGCTTCTGATTCTCAGCTTTTCCTTATATGCCGGCTTTTCTATTGATCGGCGGATAAGCCTGTAGCTTTCGGTATCGTAATAGACGTTGCGAATAGTGGTGCGACCGTAGCTGTCAAGCCTCATATACGGCTCGATGCGGGATAGAACCCGCCGCTGCTGATCGCGCGTCAGAAGATACTTCAGTTCATAGCGTCTGAAGACGTTTATGTATGACACGTGCCCATCTCCTATGTATTTTTCCGAATATATTATATCATTATTTACCCAAAACAAAATTTAAAAAATAGAGATTTTTCCCTTGCAAAACGACTCGCTCCTTGCGGCGCGAGTCGTTTTAAAATTTTATTGAGTCTGCTCTACGGTAATAGCAAGAGTAAGTGCAATAGTGTAGTCAAGCTCATCGTAATGATAAACGTAAAGCACCTTATTATCCTCGATAGCGGTTGCATTTTCACCGATACGAATTACGGGAAGAGCGATCGTTTCCTCTCTGCCGCAGCCCTCGGTGGTGCAACGGATGGTGACCGAGCCTTCCTCAAAGAGGGTGGGGTTTGTCACCTTGCCAACAGTCTCTACGTTATGGCTTCCAAGCTGGAAGTTTACCATAGTGAGAGTGTAGGTGATGCCATCCTTCTCATAGGTGTAGATAAGGTCGCCCGGTGTCTGGCAGGTAGAGGTGTCGGTGCATTCGGGCACGACGTTCTCCTCGCGGACCTCGGGAGTCTGGCAATCCTTCTGATTGCAGGTACCGACAAGATCAAACTTGTTATCGCCAACAAAGACCAGCTCATACACATAATTATGAGGAAGAACGGTGCCGATGCTTAGCTCAAGCTCGATAGTCAGCGCGTACTTCTCGGAAACGTAGGTGTAGAGAACCTTTTTAGGTGTCATCTCGGTTGCCTCGTTGAGAACAACGGAGTTCTTCTTTTCCTCATCCTCAAGCTCAATTTTATTAAGCACTATTCTGGCAGAGGCACTGCATCCCTCGGCAGCGCATCTGAGAACCGCATAGCCGTCACGGTTAGCGGTGGGAGCCACAGTCTCCTCAGGCACGTACTTAAAGTCGTGCTCGTTATAATTAAGCTCAAGCTTAAGATTTGCGGTAAGGGCATATCCCTCAATAGGATAAGTGTAGTTAAGCACCTGCTTGCCTATGGCGCAATTTCTGCTCTCTACGGTGGCGTTAACACCGATCTCCGCTTTCGGAAGAGTTATTTTCTTAACGCCATCACAGCCCTCTGCGATACACACAAGATTGAGCTGTCCGTTAGCAAGAAGCGTGGGATTTATTATTTCGCTCTCGGAAATAACGTAGTTATGATCGGGCTTTCCGATCGTAGCGGCAACAGCCTTGCCACATTCCTCGCAAACGTAATAGCCGCCCGTCTTCATACCGCAGCCGAGGACCTGTACTCCTACGGGAACCATACCGGGTGTACCGTAGAGATAAACGCCTTCGCTGATCTCGTACTCGGTGACAAACTTGCCGTTAAGCTTATGTGCGGCGGTCTCCCTGCCCTGCGCTACGAAGCTGCCCTTTACACCGTCCACGGTGTAAGAATAAACGTCCTTATGGGGTGTGCGACAGCTGCCCTCAATAGTGTGATCAATCTTAAGGTCGGTTGCTCCCTCAATAGACAGAGTCGGCTGGGGACAATCCTTATAAATACAGGTACCGGTGATGGTGGATATGCCGTCCTCGGTGACGATCTCACACTTGTAAGTATGAGTGTCCATAGGAATTTCCTCGGTATATGTATAGGTTTTTCCGTTATCCTTAAAGATAAAGGAATACTCCATCACGCCGGGCGCGGTACAGGTAGCATCGGTCTTGACCTTATGGGTGACTCCCGAAAGAATATCCCATTTGCGAGTGGGGTTCTGACAACCCTCGAACTGACATTCGCCGATAAAGTCGAACTCGCCGTCTGCTCCTTTTTCCATATGATAAATATAATCGTGCTGGTGTCTGTCGGTGGTTGCATAGGTGACTGCACCGGCAAGGCTTCCGATAAGAAGCGCGCCTACCAGAGTAATAACGATGATAAGAATTCTTTCTTTAAGTCTTACAGAGCCCAAGATATCGCTCATAATTTCCTCCTTGGTTTTTTGCATAGTTTTACAATAAAACATTTTATCACAAGAAAATACTTTTGTCAACTCGTTTCTAAAATAAAAAAAGCAATATACGCGTTATTTTATGCGTATATTGCCATATTTTTTCTTTTTTTCAAAGCTTTGCATTTTTTTGCGTGGGATTATCAATTATTCTGCCGTCGGGCGTATAGCGTGAGCCGTGGCAGGCGCAATCCCAGCTATGCTCTGCCCTATTCCAATGAAGCCCGCAGCCGAGATGAGTACAGCGCTTTGTCGTTGGGAAAAGCAGACCTCCTACGCTCTCGATCCCGTTTAATAAAAGCTGGCGATGCAGGATGCTTCGACTTGGCGAAAGAACGGAGGACAGCCTATTTTGGACCCCACATATCATATCTGCAAGCAGCTCTGCGGCAACGGCGCTGCCACACATTCCCCATTTATTAAAGCCCGTCGCCACGTAGAGTCTACAGCCAAGGGCGGAATATCTGCCAACGTACGGAATACCGTCAAGGCTCATACAGTCCTGTGCAGCAAAGGCGATCTTTTCGGTAGAATCGGGATATAGTCTACGCCTTGCCGCCCTGACCGTATCAAAGCAACCGCCTCCCTTTCCCGTTCTGTGACCACCGCCACCGAGGAGGAGATATTTGCCGTAATTTCTGAACGAAAGGCCTCCTCGAGCCTCGTCAACGTACATACCCGACAGGCTGTCGGCATTTTCAAGTGCGAGAACGTAGGAGCGGTGCTGATAAAGCTTAAGATAATAAAAGCCGTGGCGGTCAATAAAGGGAAAATGGGTGGCTATTATTACACTTTTCGCGCTGACGCTTCCCTCGTCCGTAAATACCCTGCCGCCCTTGACCGCTCTGACGAAGCTGTTTTCATATATCTCGAGCTCCTCTGCCATTTTGCCAAGCATAAGCAAAGGATTGAACTGCGCCTGCCCCGAGAGGCGCACAGCGCCAGCCACATCAAAAGGAAGCTCGGTAGAGCCTTCAAAGGAAGCGGGCGCGCCAAGCCGCTCCAGCACACGCACCTCGCGCTCTATGGCGGCTCTGTCGGATAGCGAATAGACGTAATTATCCCTTATCTGCATATGGCAGGGGTATTTATCCGAAAGGGCAACGAGCTTTTTTATCGCGTCGGCATTTGCCCTGTAAAAAGCTGATGCGGTGTCAAAGCCATAGCGCGAGGCAATTTTCTGATAGACAAGCCCCTGCCCCGCGGTAATCTTGCCCGTGGTATGCCCCGTCGTTGCCGAGCATATTCTGTTCTTTTCCAGCAGAATACAGTCCACGCCCCGACGTCGAAGCTCATGAGCGCAGAGTATTCCCGCAATACCGCCGCCAACTATCGCCACGTCGGTATAGAGATGTCCTTTTAACGAATTAAAGGCGGGCATTTTCACTTCAGCTTGCCATATAGATTGCATTATTAACCCCTTTTTGCAAATCAGACTTTACATTATCCTATGCAAAGCGGAGAGTTTTATACAAAAAAAGAAAAAGGTCGGACAAAAAGCCCGACCTTTTTCTTAAAATATCATTACTTAAGGATCTTTAAGTAGTCAAGGATAGAAAGAACAACGCTTACGGTGAAGTAAAGACCGATAAGGCCGCCTACAAGACCGAATGCCCATCCAATAAGGGGAAGACCCGAAAGCAGACCGATAAGAAGACCTGCTACAACGTCAGCAACGATGTGGATAAGAATGTTAACGATAAGAGCGCCTATGTCCTTCTTTGCCTTGAAAGCCAAGGGAAACAGTTTCTTGAGAGTATCCATTTGATTAACCTCCTTAAAGAATAATATGTCGGCAGGACAGGTAAAATGCCCTGTAAGGAAATAAATTTCCGTGATTATTGTAGCACTAAAAACGAAAAATGTCAATATTCTACCGAATTTTTATAAAAAAACAGTAGAGACCTATATCTTTACTTTTTTATTAAAAGGTGTTGAAAACGAAAATAAATCGTGGTATAATTTTCCTGTTAGCAGGTTGAGCTTATGTTGCAGGGCTCGATGTCTGCGCGCAAAAATGACGTCAGGAGGTTTATATTGATGCTTATTACTATGGAAAGAGTTGCAAACGCGGCATAGGCTGACGCGAATATGGCCTATGTCTAACCAGATTATACATATTGGGAGGCATATTGTGGGCTATAAAAGAAGCACGAAGCTTCCGAGCGAGCTTATAGAGCAGATACAGGAGTACGTCGACGGAGAAACGGTATATATACCGAGAAAATCAAGCGCGAGAAGAAAATGGGGCGAGAGAAGCGGATGCTGCGCCTCGCTTGACGAAAGGAATGCCGAGATCTACCGAAAATACAAGGACGGTCAAAGCGTAAAAAGCTTGGCGGAGGAATACTATATCTCAAAGCAAGGGATATACAAAATATTGACTAAGTTCAAATAATTAACCCGTAGGCAAGAGACGGCTTATCGGCTCTTGCCTGATATTTTATACAGGGCGAGAAATGATCGCCCACGGTTGCGGACTAAAGGTCCGCAAAGGAGGATTAATGAGTATAATCAATGTAAAGGATCTGTCAAAGACCTTTAAAAAGCCCGTAAGAGAAGAGGGGCTTCGCGGCATGGTGAAGGCTCTTTTCTCCCGTAAATACGACGAGGTACGGGCGGTTGACGGCATTTCCTTTGATATAGAAGAAGGCGAGATAGTCGGATACATAGGTGCAAACGGTGCGGGAAAGTCCACCACCATCAAGATGATGTGCGGTATTCTGCATCCCACGGGCGGCAGCGTGACCGTCGGCGGACTTGACTTCGAGAAAAACCGCCAGAAGATAAACAAGCAGATGGGCGTTGTTTTCGGACAGAAAACCCAGCTGTGGTGGGATATTCCGCTTATCGAGACCTTCAAGATCTTAAAGAGCATCTACGAGGTAAGCGACGAGGATTACGAGGAGAGGTTCAACTATCTCTGCGATCTGCTGGATATGCGTCCCTTCCTCACCCAGACGGTGCGCTCACTATCCCTCGGACAGAGAATGAGGGCGGATTTTGCGGCGGCACTTATCCACTCGCCAAAGATAGTTTATCTTGACGAGCCGACCATCGGTCTTGACGTGCTTGTCAAGGACAAGATAAGAGGCGCCATCAAGGAGCTTAACAAAAAGTACAATATCACCGTCATCCTCACCACCCACGATATGAAGGATATTGAGGAGCTGTGCAACAGAATTATTATCATTGATAAGGGCAAGATCCTTTACGATGGCAGCCTTGCCAACATCAAGTACCGTTTCGGAAATACGAAGACCGTCTTTATTCCATCCAACGTTTCTCTTGACGAGGGAGAGCTTAAAGAGAGATTCGGTAGCATCGAGCTTGAGGATCAGGGCGAGAGATGGGCGCTGAAGTTCTCGCAGAGCGATGTTGATCTTGACGATATGCTGCTCTACCTTATCAACACCTATCACATCAAGGATTTCAAGATCGAAGACATTTCTATCGAGGATATAACCAAACAGCTATATGAAAAACATTAAAAGAACACTAAAGCTATATCTGCCCTTTTCAAAGGCGGGCGTCAAAATTGAGCTTGCCTACAAGGCGCAGATAGTGATGTGGATGATCATATCCTTTATAGAAGTATTTTTCGTGATATTTCTATACGAGGCTATATACCGAAATTCACCCGACGGAATGAGCTCGGTGATAAACGGCTTCAGCTTCTACGATATGATCCTCTATATGATCACGTCATTCTTCTTTACCTTCCTTATGGGCTCGGGTGACACAAGCTATGATATTGCCACCGACATAAGAGAGGGTACGATCGCAAATACGATGACAAAGCCTGTTTCATACCGTCTGAGGCATCTGTTTACCTACTTCGGCGTATTCGGCTTTGATGCCGTTGTAGTACTGCTGCCGTTCCTGACGGTGGTATACGGTATATTCATCGGTACGGGACTGCTTCAGGTGACGGCGGGAAGATTTATACTGAACGTAATATTCTTTCTTCTGTTCACAATTATTGCAGGATTCGTTAATAACGCGCTAAGCTATTTTATTGGACTTATGGTATTCTATACCGACCATCTGTTCGGACTGAATATGGCGAGAAACGCGATCCAGGGCTTTCTCGGCGGTCAAATGGTGCCGCTTGCGTATATGGGAGCGGTTGGCGTGGTATTTTCATACACACCTTTTGCCTTTATGAACTCGGTTCCCGTGCTTACTTTAATGGGAAAAGTGGACGTTATGCAAGCAATTATTTACATTTTGATAGCTCTCGTCTGGATTTTCGTCATCGAGCTTGCAAACAGGCTGATATTCCGTCACGCGCTGAAAAAGCTGACAGTGCAAGGAGGTTAAGGCATGAGATATCTAAAGCTTTACTCAACATATGCAAAGCTGTCGCTTATGAGCAAGCTTGTCTACAAGGTAAACGCCATAATCGGCGTGATCGCATTTCTTTTTACCGAGGCAACCTCGCTGCTTACCCTTTACATTCTCGTAAGCTCGGTGCCGAGCATTGACGGATACAGCATTTATCACATCGGATTTTTGTTCGGTCTTACCAACATGGCGGTGGGAATCGACCATCTGCTGACAGACAGACTTTGGACTGTGGCGTATTTCGAGGTCAAGCTGGGAAAGCTGGACCATATGTTCCTGCGTCCGCTGCCCGTGCTGTTCCAGGTAATTGCCTCGGAGGTTCAGCTTGAAGCTCTCGGTGAGCTTATCATTGCCGCGGCTCTGCTTATCCTCTGCGGAAGTCAGCTTACCTTTACGGGCGGAGTGGGCGCCGTGCTGCTGGTCATACTCGGTATAATCTGCGCGGCGGTGATTATCACCTCCTTTAAAATTATGGTTGCCTCGCTTGCCTTTAAGTTCAAGCGAAGCGGTCCGCTGCTTCAGTTCATCTACGGCTTCTCGGGCTATACGAAGTACCCGATGAAGATATATCCCAAGATAATTCAAGCTATACTGACCTTTGTTATTCCTCTCGGACTTTGCCTGTATTATCCCTTTGAAAATCTTTTCGCGCCTATGGAAAACGCGCCGCTCATAGCTTTAGCTATGGTTGGATTTACCGCGGTGTTCAGCGCCATATGCATTTTCGTGTGGAATAAGCTGGTTAAGATGTACGAGAGCACGGGAACTTAAGTGCAGAGTGCAGAGTTCAAAGTTCAAAATTTGAAGGCGAGGCGGCTATTGCCGCATCTCGCCTTTTTCTTTATGTTAGAACATCGGGGTGCTTTGACAGGATCACAGACATAGCGGGGCGATCGGCGACGACGGTAAGCTCGCCCTGATAGAACTGCAGAATCGAGGCGGGGACGGCGGGGGTGATCCTGCCAAAGAGGGCGCGCTCGAGAATATCCGCCTTTCCTGCTCCCGTGGCGAGAAGAAGAATTCTTTTCGCCCTCAAAATTCTGCCAATACCCATTGAAATCGCCTCGGTGGGTACCTCGTCCCGAGAGGCGAAAAAGCGGGAGTTTGCCTCTACGGTGGAGTCGGTAAGGCGCACGCGGACAGTATCCTTCGGGAAATGGCTGTCGGGCTCGTTAAAGGCGATATGTCCGTTATGTCCGATGCCCAGCAGCTGAATATCCACCCGACCGAGCCTGTCAAGCAGGCGGTCGTATCTCTCGCACTCTGCATCCGTATCTGCCGTGCCGCTCGGGATATGGCAATTCTCCGCGCGGATGTCCACGTGGCTGAAAAGATTTTCACTCATAAAGTGAGCATAGCTCTGCACATGGGTTGGGGGCAGACCGACGTACTCGTCAAGATTGACGCTTCGGACATCCTTAAAGGACAGCTCGCCCGCGCGATACATATCCGCAAGGTAGGAGTACATATTGATGGGGGTGGATCCTGTGGCAAGTCCGATAAGAGCGTCGGGGCGGATTCTTATAACCTCTGCCATTATCTCTGCCGCTACCCTACCAGCCTCTGTCTCGCTGTCGGCGCAAATAAATTTTACCATTCTTTTCTCCTTGTCAAAGTTGTGTTAATAAATGGTTATGCGGGAAGCAAAAAAATGGTTAATACATCCCTGTCGGTTGTTGACAAAACAGGTAAAAAACTGTATAATTATTATGGAAAAATATAAAGGACGTGAAAAATATGAAAATTTTACACACATCTGACATACATCTCGATTCACCTCTCACATCCAGACTTCCGTCGGACAAGGTGCGGGAGAGACGGCGCGAGCTGCTCTCGGGCTTTCGCAGGCTGGTAGACGAGGCGAAGGCTCTGGGGGCCGGGGCAATAATTATTGCAGGCGATCTGTTTGACAGCGACAGAGTGTCAAGAAAGGCGCTGGATACCGCCCTTGACGTAATAGACACAGAGCGCGGTATCACATTCTTCTATCTCCAGGGAAATCACGAGGGAGATGCCCTTATGGTTTCGGGACGTGAGATACCCGAAAACTTAAAGACCTTCGGCAAGGAGTGGACCTACTACACTATCGGGGATGTCACCTTTGCAGGCCGAAGCGAGATACGCGAGGGGATGTTCGAGAGTCTTTCCCTACAGAAGGAAAACAAGAATATCGTTATTCTTCACGGTGAGCTGCGCGACAGGAGCGCCTCTCCCGAGATCATAGGTCTTAAGGAGGCGGCGGGCAGAAATATCGACTACCTGGCGCTCGGACACTATCACAGCTACTCTACCGAGGCTATTGACGACAGAGGCGCTGCAGTATATTGCGGAACTCCCGAGGGACGCGGCTTTGACGAGGTGGGTGACAAGGGATACGTTATTCTATCCACCGACTCGGGCAAGCTGCTTCACAGCTTCCGCAGCTTTGCTGCGCGAAGGCTTCATATCGTTCCCGTTGAGCTTGACGGTGCGGTAAGAACTATTGAGGTCGGCGAGAGAGCCGAGAGAGCGCTACGCGGCATCAGATACAGCGATATCGTAAGGCTTGAGCTGTGTGGAAGATATCATCCCAATCTGTTCAAGGATATTGACGGGCTGAAAAGACAGCTCGAGGGCAGATACTACTACTTTGAGATAAAGGATTCCTCGAGAATGGCGATTAATCCCGAGGATTACAAGCACGATATGTCCTTGAAGGGCGAGTTTATCAGGACGGTAAGCGCCGACGATTCGCTTGACGAGGCGACAAAGGAAAAGATCATAGCCTGCGGTATAAACGCGCTGATGGGCGAGGATCTCTTTGAGAATTAAGGAGTAACAGACGATGAAGATTATTGAATGTTACGTAGAAAATTTCGGTAAAATAAGCAAGCAAAAATTCAGCTTCAAGGATGGCACCAACTGCATCAAGGGTGACAACGGAAGCGGAAAAAGCACTCTGGCTGCATTTATCAAGGTGATGCTGTACGGAATGGGCGACACGAGAAAGACGAGCCTTGAGGAAAACGACAGAAAGCACTATATGCCATGGCAGGGTGGAGTTTGCGGCGGAAGCCTTACCTTCTCGGCGGGTGGAAAGACCTATCGCGTGGAGAGAAGCTTTGCGCCCAAGGCGGCAGACGATAGCTATACTCTCTACGATACGGCGACCGGCAGAGTATGCTCCGATTTTCCCGAGGGGCTTGGCGAGGGACTGTTCGGCATTGACGCCGACGGCTTTGAGAGAACTGTGTTCCTTTCTGAGCGCGCCTTGACACCCAAGAGCGAAAATAAGTCCATATCGGCAAAGCTTTCCGACCTTGTTGGCTGTGACGGTGACATCGGCGGCATGGACGAGGCGATGAAGGTGCTTGAGGAAAAGCGAAAGTTCTACCACAAGAGAGGCGGTTCAGGCGAGCTTGCCGACCGACAGGCAGAGATAAACGATATAAAGAGAAGGCTTGACGCGCTTGTTGAGGTGGAAAAAGCGGTGGAGGACGCTCACGGAAAGATGCTTGAAATTTCCGCGCGCATCGAAGAGGCAAGAGCCGAGGCGAAGCTGATCCTTGCTGAGAGAGAAAAGGCAACCGTTCGCGCTGCCGAGGCAAACCACGAGAAGCAATATAACGAGATGAAGGCATCTCTTGAGGAGAGTATTCGCCGCAGAACTATCGTAGGCGAGGTGTTCGGTGCAGAGATCCCTACCTTTGACGACATAAACGAGGCAAGCTACAAGGCGACCGAGGCGAAAAATCTGTTGTCAAGCGCGACGGATACTCCCGAGATACGCGAGTTTGGGGCTCTGTCGGCAAGATTTGACGGCAAGGTCGAGCGCGGACAGGTTGAGGCGGCAAGAGCGGCTATCAAGTCGCTTTCAAGCTTGAATGAAAAAGCAACTGATCCAAGGCTTATCAAGGCGAAAAAAATCTTCTGCGGTATGACGCCCTCCGAGAGCGCGATTGACGATATAGCAAGGCTCGTTGAAAATAAGAAGGCAAAGACACCCGTGGGATGCATAATCTGCTATATTCTATTTGCGGTCTGTTGTATTGCGGGAATATTTATTGATTCGCTGATGATCGCAGCGGGTGTTGTTGGTATTCTTGCAACCCTGATAACCGAGATAGCGATAAAGAGCAAAAAGAATCGCGCGAGAAAAGAAAAAATAGACGATTTCTTCCTCAGCGTTTCGGGTGTTCGCGTGGAGAGTGACGAGGAGGCGGAGGCAAGGCTTGCCGATATGCGCGAGCTTGTGTCGGTAATGTCCGAGGCTGACGGCGAGGACAACCGTGAGGAGCTGATGAGAGCTATCGGCGGACTTGCGAGCATATTCCCCGAGTATTACGGCAGAGACCCTGTAGCGGCGGCAGAGGGGATCATCCGTGACTTTGACAAATATGCCGAGATGGCGGTTGCCGAGAGATATATGACGGGAGACCGTACCGCAAGAGCCGCAAGAGCCGAAAGGCTGGCGGCAGAGGCAAACGCCTTCGTTGCAAGGTTCAGAACGAGGACCCAGGATCCCTTCGGCGAAATGAGATACGCGCTTACCGAATATGAGAGGCTGACGGCTGAGATCGTTGCAAAGCGGGACGAGATTGCAAGGCTGGAGAGCCTGCACACCATCGGCGAGGGCAATCAGCAGAAGGCGGCTATGGAGATCGAGCAGCTTGACCGCAGACGCCAAGAAAACGAAAAGCTGGTGGCGGATCTTAGCCGTGAGCTTACCCTCACGGAGAGAAGATACCATTCCTACATCGACGAGCTTGACGGACGGGACGAGCTTTCAATGCGCAAGTCCGAGCTTGAGGAGATGCTTGAAAAGCATAGAGATAACTACGAGACGGTTATGCTGACCAAGAAGTATATCACTCTGGCAAAGGATAATATGACCGCAAGATACCTTGGCAAGACCAAGGCTGGCTTTATTAAATACGCGGAGAAGATAGGCGGAATCACGGGCGAGAGCTTTGAGATGGACACCGACTTCGGCGTGACGAAGCAGGAGGGCGCATCTACGAGAGCCGTGGAGGCGTACAGCCGCGGAACGAGAGATCTCTTTAATCTGGCGGCAAGGCTTGCCCTCGTTGACTCGCTTTACGAAAAGGAAAAGCCCTTTATTATTCTTGACGATCCATTCACCGCCTTTGACGATGAAAAGACGGGCGCCGCGCTGAAGCTGCTGCGTGAGTTCGGCAAGGAAAGGCAGATAATCTACTTTACCTGCGCCGAGGCAAGAAGTGTTTAAAAGGCTTGACAAAAGGCAAAAATTTTAGTACAATAGTTAATTGACCGAGCGGGGCTGTCGCGCCGTATGTTGGCGAAAGCTATTACGGCGAGGAAAGTCCGGGCATCACAGAGCAGGATAACGGATAACGTCCGCCCAGGGCGACCTGCGGGAAAGTGCAACAGAAATAAACCGCCACGGCTGTTTTATAGAAGGCAAAAGTCGCCTAACCCAAGACCATGACCACGGCTGATTTAGAGTGGGCAGAAGGCTTGAATTTTGTGTCGCGAGGCGTATTTACATACGTCAAGACCAAAATTCAGGACTATGGGCGAAGCACAGTTCTGCCCTCTCTAAAGCAGTCGTGGTAAGGATGGAAAGGCGAGGTAAGAGCTCACCCACTCCTATGGCAACATAGGTTTGCTGTAAACCCTATCCGATGCAACACCTTTGGCTTCGGCTTTGTGCCGAGGGGCTGCTCGCCCTTTATGCCGATGGTGGCAGAGCCACAAGGCTTGAACTGCGGAGTGATCCGCAGTGAAGATAGATGACGGCTGCGCCCTAAGGCGTACAGAACCCGGCTTACAAGCTCGGTCAATCTTTTAACTGAAAACCGACGTTTTCATATACTGAAGGCGTCGGTTTTTCTTTTTATACAAAAAGTGACTTGACTTTTATATAAAAGTGACTTGACGGACGGAAAAAAATTATTTATAATAAAGGGTGGTTTATATGCTTCGTTCTGAAATACATAGTGGATGTAGAGTTGGTTTTTTCGGTATCGGAAGGTCGAACATTGCTCTGATGCAAAATTTACCTCTTGAAAAATGCTTGATAACGCTAAGGTCGGATGAAAGAATTGACCGCTCTGCCCTGCCCCAAGACATGCGGGTAGAGAGGATTTTCGAGGGGAAGGAAGCCTATAAAAGCATAGACGAGGATATTCTGTTTTTCTCTCCATCGGTAAAGCGTGAGAGGCAGGAGCTTTGTGAAGCCAAGCGGCGAGGAGTTCGCTTTTCATCGGATGCCGAGCTGTTTTTCAAGGAAAACGCGCGACCCGTGCTCGCGGTGACGGGCTCAGACGGAAAAAGCACCACGGCAACGCTGATAAATCTGATGCTGAACGAGGCAGGACGAAGATCAAGGCTGATAGGTAATATTGGCGAGCCGATGATTTTGGGGCTTCGTAGTGATGCGGAATGCTTTGTCACCGAGCTTTCGAGCTTCATGCTAAAGTATCTCTCGCCAAGAGTGGAACGAGCCTGCATAACTAATATTACGCCCAACCACCTGAACTGGCATGAAAGCTTCGAGGAATATAAGAAAACGAAGATTTCACTGCTGGAAAATAGCGAAAAGTTTGTAGTTTCGGAAGAAAACGCCTGTATTGCAGGGGCATTTGGAATAATCAGCGACAGCAGCACCTATGGCGAGCTGAAAAATAAATATCCCGCCGAGGTCTACCTGACGAGTGAAGACGGATATATACTGAAAAACGGTGAGAGGCTAATAGCTCTTTCGGACGTGAGACGGCGAGAAAGACACAATATAAGAAATCTGATGATGGCAATCGCAATGACAGACGGATATGTCGGAACGAGCGAAATAGCGACGGTTGCAAGGAATTTTGGCGGACTGTCTCACCGATGCGAGGTAGTTCTTCAGCGCGGCGGAGTGGATTATATAGATTCATCCATAGACTCAACTCCCGCGAGGACGGCGCAGACGCTACGGTCGCTTGACCGAGAGGTTATTATTATTCTCGGCGGGCGTGGAAAGGGACTTGATTTCTGCGAGCTTGTGCCTGCGATAAAAAGATACGCAAGAGGGGCACTGATAGTCGGAGAAAACGCCGAGGAGATAAATCGGGCGATAGATGGAGCTGTGCCCTGCCAGGTGATTTCAGACTTTGAGGATGCGGTAAGACGCGGAGTTTTACTCGCAAAGGACGTGGGTACATTGCTGCTTTCTCCCGCATCGACCAGCTTTGACCAATTTAAAAATTACGCCGAGCGAGGCGATAAATTCAAAGAAATTCTGCTGAAAACACAGCAATTTGACAATTAAGATTTACAAATTCATACAAAGAAACGAGAAAAAAGACGTGAAACAGATCTATCTTGACAACAGCGCCACAACCAAAATATGCGAGGAGGCTCTCGAAAAATATGTCAGTGTATCGAGAGAGTGCTTTGGCAATCCGTCGTCGCTGCACGCACTTGGCTTTGAGGCTGAAAGGATAATAAACGGGGCGAGGGGCGAGGTATGCGCATCACTGGCTGCAAAGGGCGCGACGGTTATCTTTACCGCATCGGGCACAGAAGCAAACAACCTCGCTATCATCGGTCGCGCGCTGTCGAAGGAGAGATACAAGCGAGGTGCGAAAATAATCACAACCATGGGCGAGCATGCATCGGTTGACAGCCCTCTTAATATGCTTGAGGCTATGGGATATAAGATAGCGAGAATTTCCACCGTGGGCGGAGAGCTTGATATGGAGCAACTGAAGTCCGAGCTGACGAAGGAGGTAATTCTCGTCAGTATGATGATGGTGAACAACGAGACGGGCGCGCTGTACGACACCGCAGAGGTGGCAAGGCTGATGAAGGCGCGCTCACCCGAGGCTCTGCTGCATATCGACGCAACACAGAGCTATATGAAAGTCCCATTTACCAAGGCAAAGTGCGGAGCGGATATGATTACGATTTCCTCCCACAAGATCGAGGGCCCCAAGGGTGTTGGCGCGCTTGTGGTTGACGGAGCTGTAATGAAATCCAAGGGGCTTTCTGCTCTGACGCTTGGCGGCGGTCAGGAGGGCGGAATGCGCTCGGGAACGGAGAACGTACCCGGAATTGCGGCTTTTGGCGAGGCGGTGCGAATCGGTAGTCTTGCGGTAAGGGAAAGATATGCATATCTTTCGGAGCTAAGGAGCTATCTTGTGGCCGAGGTGGAGGACAAGCTGACCGAGATCACGGTTATAAAGCCGAAGGCTAACGCGCCGCATATAGTAAATCTCATGCTGCCTAAGATAAAGAGCGAAACTATGCTGCACTATCTGTCGAGCCTTGGAATTTACGTTTCCAGCGGCTCTGCCTGCTCGTCCAACGGTGGACATCTTTCCTCTGCCCTGACGGCATTCGGAAGAAGCGAGAGCGAGGCGGACACCTCTATACGCGTAAGCCTTTCACACAGAAACACCAAAGAGGATATTGACGGACTCATCGAGGGACTGAAATCCGGTCTTGCGAAGCTGTCGAGGATAAGATAATGGCAAATATTACTTTGATAACCGTTGGCACGCTCAAGGAAAGCTACCTAAAGGATGCTGTCGGCGAGTATAAAAAAAGACTCTCACAGTACGCGAGAGTGGACGAGGTTAATATAAAGGAAGAAAAGATCTCAAACGAGGATGACACATCGGAGATCAAGCGCGCGCTGGAGAGCGAGGCGGACAAGATAATTGCCGCGATTCCAAAGGGCGCGAGCAAAATCGCCCTCTGCGTTGAGGGAAAACAATACGATTCGGTGGCTCTGGCGGGACTTATCGGGCGAATGTGCGATGAGAGCGGCAAGATCGCGCTGATAATCGGCTCGTCACACGGTCTGTCTGACAGAGTTAAGCGTGAGTGCGACGTCAGGCTGTCGGTTTCGGCGCTGACGTTTCCCCACCAGCTGATGAGAGTAGTGCTGTACGAGGCGCTGTATCGCTCGTTTACAATTCTGGCAGGAAAAAAGTATCATAAATAATAAATAGAAAACGCAGTCTTTAATTGGACTGCGTTTCTTCTTTAGGAAAAGATTTGGACATCGAGGCATTTGAATAGGCTTTGTTACCGGTTACCTCGCGGATAATTTCGAGGAACTTAGGCATTTTCACCTCTGTTTCGCGGCTTGGAAGCTCGGTTTCCATTATGGCGGTGCACTTCCAGTCCGGATATACGTCGATCTCGAAGGTCTGACCGAGGTAAATGAAGGTGTGGCGAGTTTTTTCAATAGGACGCGTTTCTGCGAGAATGGTTTGCGCGAGGGTGCTAAACTCCTCCTCGCCAAGCTCCCTCTCGATCTCGGTGGAGGACATATTATCAAGGCGAATCTTTTTGGTTTCTATAAATATCGTTTTGTCGGGGTAGCTGCGGCGGCGAATGCGGCGGGTTTCCCCCTGCTGTGCAGGCAGATATATCTGTAAAATATCGCTTGCAGTATAGCTATTCTGTGATGTGAGGGTAGCAAGGTCGGGCATTTTTATAATATACTTGCGCTCGATCTCGATGCCGATGCTTGTTTTGTCGCTCATTTTTTCGCCTCCTCTTTTTTTATTAAATTGTAGCATAACCGCGCGGGGATTTCAAGCGGATTTTGCTTTTTTATATTGACTTGACTATTCTTTTGTGATAAAATAGGTGCATAAAGAATTATGCGGAGGACGAAATGGATAACGAGCGCATAGAAAATGAAAATATTAATGATGATATAGAGACAACCGAGCCCGTGGCAGAGCCCGCAGAGGAAGCCGAACAGCCTTTAGAATGGTCTGCCATAAAGAGACCAAAGCGCGAGGTGGCTGAAACGGCAGAACGTGATGCCGAGGAAAGCGCCGAGGGGGATGAGAGCTGCGACTATGAGAGCGACGAGCCTGAAATCGTGAAAATGCCCGAGCCTGAGGTTAAGGTTGCAGAGGTTGAGGACATCGGACCTATTGAGGAGTTCAGCACCGACACCGCGACTATGGCAAAGATGGCGAAGAAGGCGGGCAAGGAAGCGCACCGCGAGGCAAAGCTGAACACACCCGACCACGAGGACGACGGCAGCGTTTTGAAAATCAAAAGCTTCCGACAGATATGGGACAAGATCTGTCTTGTGCTGCTTGTGCTGTCGATAGCACTTCCCGTGGGGTTGCTGGTGTATATTATAATGCATTTCTTCTTATAAATTAAGAAAGACGGAGAGAGTATCTCCGTCTTTTTTCGTTATAGGTCAAATTTATCCTTGATCATCTGCGCGACAAGATCGGGGGCGAGGCCCGTGTTGTCGATACGGAGGTAGTTTTCAAAGGGAATCTCGCCGGGCTCACTTACGAGGCGGTGATTGGTGTCCTCTCTGATAAGACGGCTATCTGACAGCTCGACATCGCGCTTTGATGCCTTGTTGGCGAGGCGATTTTCAGTTTTGTTTCTCTCAAGGCGCACCGCCCGGTCAGCTATAAGCTCGACACAGTAGACCTCATCGAATTTTGAAGCCACGTTCAGCACGTACTCGCGATCCGAGGGCATATCAAACGCCCACATATAAGTAAAGATCATACCCGAGTTGTCGCTTTGCAGGAACTCCTCAAAAACGACCTCGCGCAGACGGCTGATAACCTTGCCGTTGAAGGAGTTGAATATCTCGATAACCGGCTCGATCATCATATGATTATGGAAAAGGCGCAGGTCTGTGATCTTCATCAGCTCCTGACCTACGGTCATTTTGCCAACGGCACCGCTGCCGATTATAAGGATGAGTTTCATATTCAGATCTCCCTCAATAATTTATAATCATTGTTTTTTCTATAAAAACCTCTACTTATTTCCAGTTTATTGGACTTACCAACATTTTATCAGTGTCATAAGACATCTCAAGTATTTTTTTGTTTCCTGCCGGACATCATAAATTCGGTATCTACCTTACCACCATTGTCGAGCCACCTATTTAATTCTTCTCTAACTCTCTTTATACCAAGAATATCGTTTTCTGCAAGATCATAATAATCCGAGAGGCATGCACATTGATTTCCAAAACTGCAAAACTCTAGTTTATGAGAAAACTTATTTAAAGCCGACATTACTTCATGTTCAGTTAAACTACCATTTTTATATCCATCTCTCAAATACAATCGCAGTCTATCATACACCGATTCCTCATCAAAAGGAGCTTCAAGGCAATAAAGATTCAAGCGATACTCAATCTCTTTTATATCTCCACGACAATCAAGCAATTCAAGCACAATATTAGATATTGGATTCTCGCTTTCAAGATAGGAATCAAGCCACTCGTCATAATTATCCCAGAAACCACATAACAACATTATTCTTTCATAATAAGCATCTTCTCTGGTCATGTTTTGCAGTATCTCCTTTCTAATATTTACTTTATTGTACCACACTCCACAGAAAAAAGCAAGAAGGATTTGATTTTGTTCAAACCTATATGTGTTTTTCACCTCATCCACCGCAAGCGGTCCCCTTCCACAACACGCTTCGCTAGGGAAGGCTAAAAAAAACACCGCCTCTTACGAAGCGGTGTTTAGGTTTTTGTCGGAGCATTCAGAGCAAAAATCGTTGTTCTGACGCCGAAGCCGCAACCGACGGCTTCAGTTTGAGCAGAAATCGTCGCTTTTGTTGCGAAGGCGTATATAAATACGTCGAGCAATAAATCGACGATAATAAGAAAAGGTGCAGTTTCCTGCACCTTTTCTTATGGTTATGCCAAAATCAAGACGTCGGAATTAGCCCTGAACCATCTTTGCGATCTCAGCTGCAAAATCCTCTTCTCTCTTCTCGAGGCCGGCACCCTTGTCAAAACGAACATAGCCGGTAACCTTGATAGAGCCGCCAAGCTCCTTTGCAACGGATGCAACGTACTTGGAAACGGACATAGAGTCATCCTTAACGTAAGCCTGCTCAAGAAGGCAGTTGTTCTCATAGAACTTACCAAGTCTGCCCTTAACGATGTTCTGAAGAACCTGCTCGGGCTTGTTAGCCATCTTAGGATCTTCCTTCATCTGATTGATGAGGATGTTCTGCTCCTCCTCGATAACGGATGCGGGAACGGACTCCTTATCAAGATACTTAACGTCCATAGCTGCGGTCTGAAGTGCAACGTTCTTTGCGCACTCAGCGAAAGCTTCCTTATCAGCAAGGTCGGTGTCGAAGGAAACGATAACGCCAGTAGCGCCAAGGCCGTGGATGTAAGTGGAAACGGTGCCCTCAACGATCTGGAAACGACGGATAGAGATCTTCTCGCCGATCTTGTAGATCTGCTCTGCGAGAGCCTCGGAAACTACGCCGCCACCAACATAAGCGGAAGCAAGAAGCTCCTCAACGTTCTGGGGCTTGTTAGCGATGATGGTCTTAAGAATTTCCTTAACGAACTCCTGGAAGGTTGCGTTCTTTGCAACGAAGTCGGTCTCGGAGTTAACTTCAACGATAGCGGTGGTGTTGCCGATAGTGAGGATGTCAACGATACCCTCTGCTGCGATACGGTCAGCCTTCTTTGCGGTAGCAGCCATACCCTTCTCACGAAGGTACTTAACTGCAGCCTCGAAATCGCCGTCAGACTCAACAAGAGCCTTCTTGCAGTCCATCATACCACAGCCTGTCTGCTTTCTGAGTTCAGCAACGTCTTTAGCGGTAAATGCCATTTTTCTTTTCTCCTTAAAATAAATTCTGAATGAAAATTACTCAGCAGCCTCTACTGCCTCAGCCTCTGCAGCGGGCTCCTCCTGAACGCCGCCGTGAGCCTCGATAACTGCGTTTGCAAGTGCGCCAGCGATAAGCTTGATAGCGCGGATAGCGTCGTCGTTACCGGGGATGATGCAATCTGCATCGTCGGGATCACAGTTGGTATCTACGATAGCAACTACCGGAATGCCAAGCTTCTTAGCCTCGAGAACTGCATTGCGCTCCTTGCGAGTATCTACGATGAATACGCAGGAAGGAAGAGTCTCCATATCCTTGATACCGCCGTAGGACTTCTCAAGATCCTCGATCTCCTTAAGCTTCTTAGCAACTTCCTTCTTAGGAAGAAGGTCGAAGGTACCGTCTGCCTGCATCTTCTCAAGATCCTTAAGTCTCTTGATAGAACGGCGAATGGTCTTGAAGTTGGTAAGCATACCGCCGGGCCAACGAACGTTTACGTAGTACTGACCACATCTCTGAGCCTCTTCCTTGATGGTCTCAGCAGCCTGCTTCTTGGTACCAACGAAAAGAACGGTGCCGCCAGCCTGTGCGATCTCGGAAACGTAGTTGTAAGCCTCCTCGAACTTCTTAACGGTCTTCTGAAGGTCAACGATGTGAATACCGTTTCTCTGGGTGAAGATGTACTCTGCCATCTTGGGGTTCCACTTCTTGGTAGGGTGACCGAAGTGAACGCCTGCTTCAAGCAACTGCTTGATTGTGATTTCGAACATTTTATGTTCCTCCTTGGTTTTTTCCGCCACAGCGACATAATACTGCGACTCGTGAGAAGAGCACCGGCAGTAAACCTACTCGCTGTGTGAGATATATTATTGTCTGCCCTTTCGGACAGCTGTTATATAATAGCATATAATTTATTAAATATCAAGGGGTTTAAGAAAAAATGTAAAAGTTTACAATTTGTTAACAATTGGACTTGCAATAGCGGGAGGTTTGTGATAAAATTTATGTAGAAATCTGGGAGGTAGGCTTATGAAAACCATAGACCTTTGGAATAATAATGCGCCGTACGGTGGCGGCAGTGTTGAAATGCACTACTACGAGCCCGAAGTCAAGAAGGGCGACGGAGCCGTTATTATTTTCAGCGGAGGCGGATATTCTCATCGCGCGTATCACGAGGGAGAGCCATATGCACTCGAGCTTAACAGAATGGGCCTCCTCGCATTTGTGGTTGATTACAGAGTTGCGCCTGCACAGTACCCTGCTCCGCTATTAGATGCAAAAAAAGCGGTAAGCTACGTCAGAAGCAAAGCGAAGGATTTGAAAATAGACCCCGACAAGATAGCCGTCATGGGCTCGTCGGCAGGCGGACATTTGGCAGCTCACTGTGCAACAGATAAATGGCATTTTCCCGAAGGAGAAGATCTGCCATGGGATTACTATATGCCGAATGCACAGATACTTTGCTATCCTGTGACGGATATTGAATCGCATAAAGGGTCATTTGAAAATCTGATGGGTGATTATCGGATTGAGATACTCCCCGAACGCACTCATATTTCCATGACACCTACGTATGAGGTGGAGGAGGACACGGCTGTTCCTGCATTTATCTGGCACACATCCTGCGACGAAACGGTTGACGTAAAGGGCACGTACAGATATGCGACGAGGCTGTCGGAGCTTGGAGCACTTGTAGAGATGCATATCTACCCTGTGGGTTGTCACGGCTTGGGTCTTGCTACGGGAGATCCAAAGCGAGCGCCGGTTGAATACGTACAGAGATGGATAGAGGATCTTGAGCGTTGGCTAAGGTTGATCGGCTGGATAAATGAATAAACAGAGCGCATTTTGCAAAGCGTAGTTTGCAAAATGCGCGTTTTTTATATTAGTCCTTTGCTCTTGGGCTTTTCTCGATGAGATAAAAATAGGGAGATGTGGGGGAGTTGAGAATATGGAATTCCGAGGCGCAGATGCGGTATTTTGAGAGTGTTTTAAAGTACTCGCGGAGCATATCCCCCTCCAGTGCTCCCTCCTCGTGACCGGGGTAAATCGCCACGATAAGCGCACCGTCGGGAGCAAGTAGATCAATGGCTGCCTCTACGGCGGGCATTGTGGTCTCGCGCATTGTGGTGACGGTCTTTTTACCGCTTCTGGGTAGGTAGCCCAGGTTGAACATTCCGGCCTTGATAGGCTCTTTTACAAACTCCTTAACTCTGTGGTGAGAGGCGCAGATAAGCTCATAATTTTGGGGGGCGTTGTTTGCTTCGAGGTGGGCGCGGGTGGAAATAAGCGCCTCCTCCTGAATGTCAAAGGCGTATACCTTTCCGCTCTCGCCTACGGTTTTTGAAAGAAAAAGAGTGTCGCCACCGTTGCCCATTGTGAAATCCACGCAAGTGTCGCCCGCGGAGAGATGCTCGAGTATAAAATGCTTGTGTAATCCTGTTAAATCTACCATTTTCGTTTCTCTACTTTGTCTTTTTCATTGCCGCGATCTGCTCGTCGGTTGCGGGGCGGATGAAGGCGGTGAAATTGGTCTTATAGATAACGAAGCCCGGCTTTGCGCCCTGGGGCTTCTTTATATTTTTCACCCTGGTGTAATCCACGGCTACAAGGTCACCCGTTGCCTTTGAGTACTTTGCGGCAACTGCCGCCGCCTCGGTGTAATCCTGCTCGCTCGGCTCCTCACCGTCGCAGAGCAAAATAACGTGAGAGCCGGGGATATCCTTGGTATGAAACCAGAGGTCACCCTTCCCTGCCACCTTAAAGGTCAGACTGTCATTCTGAAGGTTGTTTCTACCGACTATAAGCTCCCAGCCTCCGCTGGTCACCAGCCTTATAGGTGTTGAGGTGATCTTTTTCGGGGGAACGTAGCCACGCAGGCGGGATGCATAGCCAGAGCGGTAAAGCTCGTCGCGTATCTCGATAACGTCCTGCTCGCACTCGGCTCGGGAGAGGAACTGACGGACGCTGTCAAGATAACGAAGCTCGCTCTCCCACAGCTTTATCTGCTCGGTGAGGACGGTTTTTGCCGTCTTGCACTTGTTATAGAGCTTGTACATTTTCTGCGCGTTTTGCGAGGGGGTAAGTCTTGGATCAAGCTTTATCTCAATCTCGGGACAGCTCTCGTCATAATAATCAACCGTGCGGAAGCTCGCCATACCGCGCTCAAGGCGGTAGAGATTGGCGGTGATGAGGTCGGCATTTTTCTTATATTCCTCGCCACGCTCGGCATCAAGAAGCGACTGTCGCTGGATACCCAGCTTTCGCTCGGTGCGAGCCTCGGCATTATTGAGCAGTGTGGTGATATCGTGAGCGCGCTGATGAATATGCTCAAGTCGGTCCTTCTCCTCAAAGTAGGTGTCCAACATATCAGACAGGCGTGGATAGGTGCGCTTGTCTACGTTGTCACCGAGATAGGTGATGTCCATATAGGAGTAATCTATAGGCTTGCCGCTCTTATCAAACACTACGGTGGGGGTGTAGCTCTCGTCAATTAGAAGCTGCTGCCACTCCCTGAACACCGCATAAAATCTATGGGGATCGATGTTGCAAACGGGGGTGTCGGTGTGACCGCAGGCGCGATAGACAAGCTCACGGGCGATCTGCGTGGCAATACCCGAGTAGGTGGAGGTAATGAACTTCTCACCCGTGCGCTCGGAGGGAAAATCGGAGAGCTTCTTAAAGAAAGTCTCCCCGTCGATCTCAAGGGGTATAATTTTATCCGCCATAGCCGGAATCTGATACTTTAAACCGGGGAGAACCTGACGGACAGAGCTGGAGGCAAAGTCGATCACCTTAAGGGCGGCGAGGATTTTGCGCTGGTCATCGAGGACGATAAGGTTCGCGTATTTACCCATTATCTCGCAGACGATAATTTTCTCTGTGGCAAAGCCCATCTCGTCATAGCATGCAACGCGGAACTCGGCAATTCGGTCAAAGCCGGGCTGACTTACCGAGGTGATCCTTGCTCCGAGGAAATATTTTCGCAGGAGCATACAGAACATTGGTGCTTTCAGAGGATTTTCCTTCTGCTTATCCGAGAGCTGAAGCCTCGGGGCGTTGGGGCCGACGTTAAAAACGAGGCGGCGGGAGGTTCTGCCGTGGTGGATCATCATATCTATCTCATCGTTGCGAGGTTGAAGCACCTTTTCTATCTTCGCCTCGGGGAACTCGGCGGAAAATTCCGAGAGAACCGCGCGCATCATACAAGCGTCAAATGCCATTATTTTGCTCCTTTCGTTTAATTTACTGAATTATTTTACCATAGAGTTGAAAAATAGTCAAGTGAAAATAGCTTTTTCGGGCGGCAGAAGTTAATTCAAGCTGACGAGCCTCACGGTCAGGAAGTCGGAAATTGATATTGCGGCTGCCCATTCCACCTGACTTCCGTCGTCGGTCAGAAGCAGAAGCCGCAGGACATCCTCTGAAAAAAGCTCTGCATCGTAGCAGAGGCAGAGGCGAAGGAGTTTTTTTCCCACATATACATTATAATAAGAGATCTCCATATTTTTAATGATTTTTTTGTGCATTGGAAATTTGCAGACGTTGATCTCGTGTCACCTCGCTTTTCTGATAACAATTTATGTCGGCGTGCGCTCGCTTGACAACGGAACGGATTTAGGATATAATTGTTCTATATTTTTATGCGAGGACGATATGATCGAAGAAAAGACAAATGCCGAGCATACCACGGTTCGCTCGGCAATCAGTGACAAAATTTACGGCGAGATTCCGCCAAGGCCTATGCATCTGTCGTATTTAACAAAATCCTGCAATCCGAGATATGCCGCGGGAAAGGCGAGACTTTCGGAAATAGAAATAATTATGGATTTTGGCGAAAAGGAGGCGGTGCTGCCAATAAAGGCGATTATTCCAAATAAGGATGCGCCCTGCTCTGCGATTGTTTTTCTCAGCCGAGAGGAGAGCGTACCATCGGAATTTCTGCCTGCCGAGGAGATCATCGACAGAGGATATGCCATAATAAATCTGTGCGTTGATAGTGTGTCGGGCGTAGACGGCAGCTTTAAGGACGGAATAGCGAAATACATATCGAGCTCTCGCAGAAAGAAAAGCGCGGCGGGCAAGCTTGCACTTTGGGCGTGGGCGGCGATGAGAGCTATTGACTACCTGTACGACAGAGATGTCGTCGATAAAGACAGGATCATCGTTGCAGGTCATGGGATAAGTGCCGAGTGTGCACTGCTATGCGCGGCGTTTGACGAGCGGATAAGCTGCGTTATTGCGAACGAGCCCTTTGGCGTTGATTTGGGATCGGCGATTGGTCGGGAATATCTGTACTGCCCTGCCTTTGCGGATGAGCCGAGGACGGACGGTATCAGTCTGCTTGTCGGGCTCTGCCGCGGGAAGAAAATATTAATAGGCTCTGCCTGTGACAGAGCCTGTGCGGATAGTAATTATGAGAGTGATTTGCTTCGGAAAATCGGTGTTCCAGAGGTGGACATGTCCGAGCCCTGCATGACAGAAAGCGCGACGATGCATTATCATCGTCGCGGTGGCGGGGAATATTTCAGCCGTGAGGACTGGAAATATTACCTTGATTTTATTGAAAAAGCCACATTTTGACAATTATAGTTAGCAAAATTAACCAAATCGGCGGGCGTAGCCGCATTTTTGGCAAAGCTGTTCAGTAGCGCATCTGCGCTCGAAGCCGCGGCGGATAGCCTCGGCTCTGTCGGATGAAAGGATCTCGCCAAGAGGAGTTTCGTGAATATTGCCGAGAGTAATATTTCCCTCGCGGTCAAGGCAGCAAGGGATAACCGAGCCGTCAACGAGGATGCCAAAATGGTCGCCAAGACCATAGCAGAACACCTGCTCGCCCATGTTTTCTGCCTGCATATCAGGCCAATCGAAGCGGTCGCCGTATTCAAGGTGGAGCTTGTGCCTGATGCGCGCGCCGCGAGTGCCCCATTTCCATTCACCCGGCAGTTTTCCCTTAAAGAGATCGAGGGTGCGGTCGTTTCTGCCGCCGTCGTGGCCCTTGTTCCAAAGGCGGAGAACGGTAAGAACTCCTGCGGCGCTTGCCTTATCTGCAAAGACGGCAAGGTCGTTTATATAGGAGAGATACGCCTCGTCCTCCCCCTGCTCAAAGGAGTGAACGGACAGGTTGACCTTATAGACGCCTGATGAGATAAGCTCGTCTGTCCTCTTTGATACCAGGGTGCCGTTGGTGGTAATGGCGCACTTAAAGCCAAGGGCGGTGGCGCACTTAATGAACTCGGGCAGATCGGGATGTGTCAAGGGCTCGCCCATAACGTGCAGATATATGTATTCGGTTATGCCAACGAGGGATGATGCGATGTGGCGGAACTCGTCGAGAGTCATTCTGCGGTGAGGGCGCGTAGTGCCAGGGCAGAATGAGCAATTTCGGTTGCAGATGTTGGTAATTTCTACGTAAACGCGGGAATATTTTTTCATTTTGCTGATGTTCTCCGTGGTTTTATTGCTTTTAGTATAGCACAGAACCGAACTTTTTTCAAGAAAAAGTTCGGAATGCAGA
>JAFWXZ010000060.1 GCA_017522795.1 Clostridia bacterium
CATAGCGTGCGCCGATCCGCTGCCTACAGCAACGTGACTGGGTATCATGAAGAAGAATATCGCCGCTGCCGCTATCAGGGCTCCCACGGTAATTATTATAAAATCAACAATTGCATTTTTAATTCTATTATTTTTCTGTGTCATATTATTATATCAAATTACAAATCCAAAAGTAGTGAAAAGCTCTCGGGGAGATAAGCCGCCAGGATTCCTCGTTGTGTGGCTTGTCCGAATCATATCTCTCAAATATCCTGCCACTCGGATATCCGTAAGATACAAGAGTAGTCTTCATTGCCATAGCCGAGGGAAGCAACATCTGCTCTAGCGGATCGCCTCCGCCGCAGTAAATATGTATTTTCGGCAGCTTATCCGTATATTTTTTAAGATCAATGATCTTAAACCAATTTTCAAACGCACTCATTTCATAAAGACCGTAAGCGGGAGAATAGGATAGCAGGTATTTATAGAAACCCATTTCGTAAAGGCCGCAGAAGAAAGAGGCAATGCCGCCCATTGATGAACCGCCAATTCCGATATTATCCTCTTTAACGCAGTATTTTTCCTTAATAAAATCGTGCAGAGTGGTCACCATAAAGCCTGAGAGGCTCTCAAGATATCCCTTTGAGAAATTATCATCTGGAATATCTGTCGCAAGTGGCGTAAGCTTTCCGAATCTTTCGGGATTCATAAACAGCTCGTGGCTTCTGTACATATCCGCGTTATCAATGCCAACGACTATGATATTTTTTCCATACTGACGGTGGAGCTGTGAAATAACAAGATCTAGCTGCCATGAGCCATAGGGATCACCGTTCTCGGTATATTCTCCTGCCATACAGAATAGATTCTGCGCATCGAAGAAATAAAGAATATCGTGGGGTGTCACTCCGTCGTAGCTCTCGGGGAGAAAAACGCTGATTTTCTTTGACTTATCATCTCTGTAAAAGAGATTCTTCTCATCGCGGATAATGTGATTCTCCACCCTACCCGTCTTGGTAACATCTCCGACAGAAAGATAATAAAGCTCTCTGCCCATTTTTTTATTAAAACATCGTTCAACATCTAAATGTAGCTTATTACTGCTCATAATCAAAACCTCTAATCAAACAAAGCTCTTAATCAAAAAGTAAATAATAACCAAAAGTCCAAGACCTATACGGTAATATCCGAATATCTTAAAATCATGGCGCTTTACGAAATCCATAAGAAACTTGATTACGAAGAATGAAACAATGAAAGAAACAACTATTCCGATAATCAGAAGAAGAATTTCCCCACCGCTTGCCTCAAAGCCCTCGAGAATAAACTTCAGTACCTTAAGCCCCGATGCGCCAAGCATAATCGGAATAGCCATAAAGAACGAGAACTCTGCGCTCGCCTCTCTCGACACTCCGCTGATAATTCCGCCAAGGATAGTTGAGCCCGAGCGGGACGTGCCGGGTATAAGGGAAAGTGTTTGAAACGCGCCAATCTTCAACGCGTCGGTATAGGTCAGATCTTCAACGCTCTCAACACGAAATTTCTTTTCTGCCTTGATTTTTTCTACGAAAATAAAGGATATGCCATAAACTATAAGCGCTATGGCAACCACAAAGTAGTTGTAAAGATAGGTGTCAAGCAGGTCGTCAAGAAGCAGACCGAGCAATGCCGCGGGTATTGCTCCTACGATAACCTTGCCCCATAGATTAAGGACTACGCGTCTTGCCTCGGGGCTTTTCTTTCTCGACAAGGGCCACAGCCTATCCCAGAAAAGCACGGGAACAGCGCATATTGCACCAAGCTGAATAACGACGAGAAACATCTCAAGAAATGCTTCGGATACGTCCAGCTTGATAAGCTCGTCGAGTAATATCATATGCCCCGTTGAGCTTATGGGAAGCCACTCGGTAATTCCCTCAACCGCACCAATAATTATAGCTTTAAGTATTTCTAAAATAAACACGTCAATTCTTCCTTACTTTGCGCGAAGAATATCTCCCTCGCGGATTTCAAAAGGTACTCTCATATAAAACTTCATATAGGGGTGAGGGGTGCTTTCTATTGGATTCATATTCTCATCAAAAAGCTCCCCAACCGTCAGTTCCCTGCCGATCTTACCCGGAGTTAATATTTCAGCGGCATCGCCAAAGCACATTTTATTGCGCTGGGTAAATTCCGCAAGTCCACTCTCCGTATCATAAGAAGTAGCGACCGCGAGATACACCTTATCCTTGATATAGCCGTTATTCGGCGCAAGATTTGCATCTATGTGAGAATCGGTAAAATAATAGCCTGTATGATAGTCTCTGTGACTAACCGATTCAAGCTCGCGATACCACTCTGCATCATACTTATACTCACCCGAAAAATAAGAATCCAGCGCCATTTTGTAAGCATTTGTCACCACGGCGGTATAATAAGCCGACTTCATTCTGCCCTCGATCTTAAAGGAGTTTATGCCCGCCTCAACAAGCTCAGGAATATGCTCTATAGTACATGTATCGCGGCTTGCCATAATAAAGGTCTCGCCGTTGATCTCCTCTACGGGCATCTTGCAATCGGGGCGCTTCTCCTCCTCAATCTCATAATGCTTTATAGTGTAATTCCATCTGCAGGGCTGAGCGCACATTCCGCGATTGGCATCTCTGCCCACCATATGGTTTGAAAGCAGGCATCTGCCGCTATAAGATACGCACATTGAGCCGTGAACGAAACACTCGATCTCAAGCTCATCGGGTATTCCCGCCCTGATAGCCTTAATTTCGTCAAGGGTCAGCTCTCTTGCAAGCACAACGCGCTTTGCGCCAAGGGCATACCAGGCAAGGCAGGCAGCCGCGCTCGTGGCATTTGCCTGAGTGGAAATATGGATCTCCATATCGGGAAGCATCTCCTTGACAAGCATAAGCACGCCAACGTCGGCAATTATCATGGCATCAATATTTATATGCGAAAGATCGCTTAAATATTTGCGAAGCGCGGGATATTCATACTCTCTTGGCATAGTGTTAAGTGTAAGATATACCTTTACACCGCGAGCATGGGCATACTCAACCGCCTCGGAAAGCTCCTCAATGGAGAAGTTATCCGCTGCGGCACGCATACCAAATATATGTCCCGCAAGATAGACCGCGTCTGCTCCGTAAAGAATAGCCGCGCGCATCTTTTCAAAATTACCTGCGGGGGATAAAATTTCAGGTCTTTTCATTATCTGTTTCCTTTCGGATTTACTGCAATAAGGTCAATTTCCCAGGCGGGAAGACATCTGAGTCGACGAAGATAAAGCTTATAATCAGGATATTTTCCCCTGACGTAATTTATCAGCTCAAAAACATCTCGGCTTCTGTGATAAAGAGAGATAAGCAGAGTGGGATTATCGCGCATAATTATATCCTGCGAACCCTCAAGAGCTGCAAGCTCGGCC
>JAFWXZ010000061.1 GCA_017522795.1 Clostridia bacterium
GTGTAGACCGACTGAATAACAACCTCAAGACCTCCGAGATTAAGGCTGACGGGATCGGTTGTAAGTCTTACGCCGCCCTCTATTCTGTCATATTTTGCCATAGTTCTGGTGAGGCAGAGATCCGCGCTCTGTCCTCTCGCGCTGACCTTGCAGGATTTTACGGTTCCCGCACCAGTATAGTGGGTGAAGAAGCCCGCGCGATAGTTGATCTGAATAAGGTAGGGATATGATGCATCGTAAACATTCTCTGTTCCGATACCTGTCTGCTGAGGAATGCGAGCTACGTAGGGACGCAGATCGATCATAGCTCCGCCCTGATTGAAGTCAAAGCAGGTTCTCATAGCGGGATCTGCATACCAGAAGTACTCCTTTCGGCTGCCATAAAGAATATCCTTCCAAAGAGCGCACTCTCCGCGCTTATAATCCTTATGGCAGGAGCGGTAATAGTCAGCAAACTCACTCATTGTCATATCAATAAGCTTGCCCTCGCGCTTCAACTTGCCATAATACTTCATACCGTCGTCATAGGACTTTGCAAGCAGCTCGTAGGGCGCCTCCCAGCGTCCCATTTTGTTGAGCCAGCCGGGACCTACGAACATCATATTATAGCTGTATCCGTCGTTGTATTTCGCAAGGTGACGATACTGATCTATAAGGTTATAAAGGTAGGGGTACTCGTACTCACCGTTCTCGTTGTAGTAGATCATACCGCGCAGAACGTTCTGGGGATGAGTACCGAAATTAGAGCCGTTGCCGTCAAAGCAGGCCATAAGGTCACGGGAGAGGTGAGGGATAGCAACAATGCCCGAATCGTCATCCGAGTCGGATGCGGGACAGTGAGAATTCACCTTTGAGGGGATCCAGGGATTCCATGGGCCGCCGTCCATAAAGGTATACCAGGAGTTGTTGCAGGTGTGATATGCCTTTGGTCCCTCCTCCCAGCAGGTGGCAACCGCACACTTTACGGACGGATATTTTTCCTTGATATAGTTGATGGTATATGCGTCAAGAAAATAACTGCTGGTGGACTCGGGATAAAAGCCGAATTTATCGTAGAATTTGCCGAAAACATCATCGATTATCTCTCTCTTAGTCACCTCGTCAAACATCCAGATGCAGAAGTCCTCGGTCTTATATTTCGCCTTGAACTCAGGACAAGGCAGCCCAAGCAGCGACAGACCGATCTCATCACCGTACCTCTCGTGCTCCTCCTTTGCCAGCTGAACGATCGTGTCGGAGAAAAGAGATGCATAGGTGATCTGAATGGTGGTTTTTAAGCCGTATTTATGAGCCGTATCCTGCTGAAATCTGAAGATTTCCAGCGACTCATCGCGTACGCCCTCGGCGCTCCCGAGGGCTTTTTCAGCATACTCGGGAGATAATTCCGGGCGATGAATAATATTAACTATAAATCTGTTTTCCATTATTTTTACCGCTTTTTGCAAAGTATAGTTTACTTATTTAACGATTACACTGGTAAATCCATCAATCGTGAGGACTGTGCCATCCATACTTGCCACACCACAGCCAACATAGTCGCAGAGGGTCTGAAGGATATGTCCATCCATACCCTTACAGGTGGAGAGGTCAACCGTAATTGGCTCCATAGAGTTGTTATGGAAAATACCTATAAACTCACCGTTATACTCAACGAGGAAGCCGCCGAAGTTTGATCCGGAGCCTGTAACCGCGGTGTATTCACCCCTTGCTATTGCGGGATATTTGTTGCGGATTCCAATAAGCTTGGAGTAATGATTGAGAATGCTGTTCTCATTTTCCAGCTGAACCTTAACGGTTTCCTTGGTCTGAGCGGTTTCGGGATATGTTGTACCCTCGGGATCCTCAATGGTGTCTCCATCACCCCAAAGCATTGCAAGACGGCGGTTAGCGTCTGTGCTTGCACCACCTCTTGAGCCTCGTATACCTATTTCCTCACCGTAATAGATGAAGGGGGATCCGGGAGAGAGAATATAGAGGTTTGCCGCCATCTTCTTATACTCGTCATACATAAACGCACCGGCTATTCTGTCCTGATCGTGATTTGAAAGGAACTGAATAGGCATACCGTTAGGATTTGCCTCCTGTACTCTGTCCTGATAACGAACAATGTATTTAAGGAAGGTGCCGAGAGAATTGCCCTTTGCCGCAGTTGCAGCAGAGCTCTCGGGACCGGACATAGCAAAGTTAAAGCAGTTGAGCGCGCCGTAATACTGCATAATCTCGCTTTCCGCAGACCAGCACTCACCTACGCAGTAAATGTCGGGACAGTATGCAGTAAGCTCACCCATATACCAATCCCAGAAATCAGCAGATGACTTAGTGTCACCGTAATAAATATACTTGATGGCGTCAAAGCGGAAGCCATCTATACCGAGATCAAGATAGTACTTTGCCACATTTAGCATTTCCTCTCTTACCTTGGGATTATCATAGTTCAGCTCAGGCATTCCACCCGAGAAATTACACTCGTAATAATATGTAGTGCCTGTCTGCGATGTGCCGGGAACTACCTCCCAGGTGTGACCGTCTCTGTCCTCCTTGGTGTAGCAGGTGTAGTAGTAATAATACTTGTTAGAGGTATCCCCGTTTCTTCTCGCCTTTGCAAACTCGGTGAACCAAGGATGATAATTAGAGGTGTGGTTAATAACAAGGTCAAGGATAATCTTTACATTTCTCTCTTTGCAGAGTGCGATAAGCTCCTTCAGATCCTCCTCTGTACCGAACTTTTCATCCACCTTGTAATAATCCTTGGCATCATATTTATGATATGTAGGAGATTCAAAGATGGGGGAAAGCCAGATGCCCTGTATACCGAGATCGTTGCCGCTGTTGATGTCACCATCATTTAGATAATCAAAGCGGTTGATAATACCTCTGAGGTCGCCGATTCCGTCTCCGTTAGAGTCGGAGAAGGAGCCTACGAAGATCTGATAAAAGGTTCTATAATTATCGTCCACGGGATCCACCACCTTCGGGGTGAAACGAATAAGTCCCGAGCCCGCAAGTATTCCGAAAACTATTGCAAGAACAAGTACTAACGATGTACCCGAAACTATTGATATCTTTGCCTTTTTAGATAGTCCTTTTTTGGTGCTATCCTTGATTTCTTCATTTGCATTTTCAATTACTTCTTCGGTTTCAAGCGAAACGTTCTTTTCCTGATCCATAATTACTCCTTGATTGAATTAAGCATAGCATCGTCAATGCTACCCCAGGCGCCTGCCGCCGCCTTTACGTAAAGACCGACAACTATTGTGTCACCCTTGTGATAATCAATTTCAATAAACTCTGTGGTATGCCACTCGTCCCACGCAGTAAAGGTGGCATCTGCGGTAGCAACGATCTCACCGTTGATCTTAACGTAAGCGTAAGCGGTGTAATCACCCATATCTCCGCCCATTGTGGATACTGCATACTTATACTTGCCGCTGCCCAGATTTTTGATCTCCTGCTCAAGATTAAACTCGACTGCCTCGCTGCTCCAGAAGTGGAAGTGTCTGGTTCCCGTCTGAGAGTCGTCGGGTTTATCCATTACCTTAAGCTCGTTGAGCTTTTTAGGAAAGCTTGTGGTCCATCCCGTGGCGTTAAGATCATCTTCAAAGGACCAATTTTGAATGTAGTTGTACTCTATCATAGATACGTTGCAGACAGCCTCCATTCCGTCAGCCGTACCGAGAATGGTATATTTAGCGGGACCACTGTTTTTCATAGTATCCACGTCAACATTGTGCCATACTACGTCAACCTCGCGTCTTGAGTTATCGTTCATAATGGCGTTAACCTTGTCAGGAAGAACAATGTCACCATTAATGTCAAGCATAATATTCAGCTACGATGGTCTCAGGAACAACCTTGATCTTGTTTCCTGTTCTCACGAGAGCAAATACCTTAAGCGACTCGCGAGCCTTGCCGTTTGCATCAAAGAACGCCTGGTTATCTACCGAGCAACCACCGTACCAAAGTCCCGCATCATCTGGATCATACTCACCTGAATAGGAGCTTGCCCATCCCGAACCGTACTTTTCCCAGATTGCAGAGTTTTCCTCCCAGGTCTCACCGCCAACCGAAATCCACGTACCTTCCCAGTAGCAGATACCTATACAGTTATGCATTTTGTTTACAGCGGTATTCACAAGCTCTCTGATATGGTTTGCCTGTCCTTGCTCGCTGAAGGGATATTCCTTAACGCCGTCGGTTCCGCCGTTTCCGTAGAAGTCTGTATCCTCGGTAGTGTTTGCATAAGCGGTCTCAATGACCATGGTTTTCTTCTTATACTGATCGGCAACCTTGTTTAGGACGGTAGCAAGATTTTCAAGCGTGCCGTGCCAAGCGGGATAATAAGAAGAAGCAAATACGTCGTAATCTACTCCGTAATAATCAAGATTTGCGCTGTAGCTCTCATAATTGGTAATCTTCTCGGGATTTGTGAAGTGAATAGCAATGAGCGCGTTGGGACAAAGCTCACGTACAGCCTGAGAGCCCGACTTCATAAGCGTGGCAATATTTGCCCACTTGGTCTCTCCGCACATCTTACCCGTGGTCTCGTTTCCTATCTGCACCATACCGATATCAACGCCTGCGTCAATAAGCTTCTGCAAACATTCTCTGGTGTAGTCGTAAAGAGCTTGGCTCTTGTTTTCAAGGCTCATATACTTCCACGCCTTAGGCGCCTGCTGCTTTGCGGGATCAGCCCAGAAATCGCTGTAATGGAAGTTAACGAGCAGCTTCATACCGTATTTGGTAGCACGCTTACCAACTTCAATAGCGTTCTCGATATCGCAGTTTCCGCCGCCGTAGCCGTTTCCGTCCTTATCAAAGGGATCGTTCCAGATACGTACTCTTATGTAATTCACACCGTTTTCGCTGAGGATCTGATATACGTCCTTCTCGGTGCCGTCATAATCGTAGTATTTAACTCCGCTGGCTTCAAGAGATGGTACTGCAGATGCATCCATACCCATAATGAAATCCTTGGGCATATTTTCCACCTTACCAACGTAAAGAGTGTCGGAGGAAAGTCCGCCTGCACCACCGCAACCAACAAGCAGGATTATAGCCACGATGATCCCAATCAGAACCACCGCCACCCCTGCGGCAAGAGCTATTTTTGCTCTTTTATTAAGCTTCCTTACACAACATTCGTTTTTAATTTCGGGAGTAGAATTTTCCGCGGGCTCATTGTTTACAGAGCCGTTTTTTTCTTCTATATTCATACACTTCTCCTATCTTTTATACTTTATTTTGCTGATACCTATAATAACATATACAAAGTGCAAAATCAATTAGCAAAAGTTATAAACTTTTTTGTGCAAAAAATATAAAATCACATAAGCTTTTTTCCATCGGAAAACGCCTTTCCAACGGGATTTCCAAGGGAGAGATAGTTGTGGTTTACGCTATCGTAGCATATAGGGGCGAGCTTTTTTGGATCAATGCGACCGTTCCCGTCAAGAACGCCCTCGTCTGCAGAAACGTTTACTATCTCTCCGATACAAATGCCATCCTCGTTAAACTTTAAAAGCTTACATTCAACCGCCATAGGAAGCTCGTCAAACATAGGTGCGTTTACGAATTCGCTCTTTACTGCGTGGAAGCCCGCGATAGCAAGCTTGTCCGCGTTATCGTTTGCCGAAACGATACCAACGTAATCAGACGCTACAACGGTGCTCTCGGTTGCAAAGCTTACCGTGAACGCACCGCTTATCCTAATATTATCGGTCGTTTTGTGATCGTCGGCAAGACAAACCATAATCTGATTTGTGTCATAAATGCCACCCCATGCAGCGTTCATAGCATTGGGCTTGCCCTCGGCGTCATAGCTTCCAATAATAAAAACAGGCATAGGATACGCCCAGGTTTTAGCGCCAAAATTCTTTCTCATATCAAATCTCCTTTGATGTTTTTGTTTATTCAACCGTAATTATATCACATCCAGAGCAGTCTTTCAAGTGATATTGGTTATATTTTTTGAAACGTTTATTTAAATCGAGGGTTGTTTTTAACTAAAAAATGCCCGATTTTGACAATTATAGTTGTCATTTTTATTGTTTTTTCATTTTTATTGTGTCAGAATGCAAATAATTAAAAACGCTTTTTTATTTTTTAAGCTGTATTATGAGAAACACATACAGACGGTTTTGCCAATAGTTTCTTGTCTTTTGTTTTTTGACAATAGTCTACAAAATGTCGGAGTTTTATACACATTTGTGCATTTTATCCAAAACTAAAACATAATTTTATTTATTTTTTTTGATTATATAGAGTTGATTTTGTTTTTTGAATATGATAAAATATATTTGCACGAATATGTACTCTTAATGCGTGCGCGCAGGCGTACTAACTGCATCGGGAATTCAAAACGAGTCGTACGTGACTTTTTTCATAGCCCTCGGGGCAAGGGGAAACAAAATGATTTATGATTTACAAAAGGCGGATTTGTGGAAGAGAATATCCGCAGGAATTTTTGATTTTATAATGCTCGGCATTGTTGCCGTAGGTATTGCGTGGGGTGTCTCCGCAATTCTTGACTATGACAGCTATACCGACGGTCTTAACGCCTGCTACGAGAGATACGAGAAGGAATACGGCATAGACCTTGACATTATCGGTACTGAAGAATACGATAAGCTGCCGAAGGAAGAAAAGGCAAAATACGAGGCTGCCGACGAAAAGTTCAAGGTTGACGAAGAGGCTCTGTACTATCACAATATGCTTATCAATCTGATGATCGTCATAATAGTGATTAGTGTTCTGATATCCTATATTCTCACCGAGTTCGTAGTTCCGTTGATATTCAAAAACGGACAAACCCTCGGTAAAAAGATCTTTGGCATTGCAGTTATGCGATACGACTGCGTGAAGGTAACTCCCCTTCTGATGTTCGTTCGTACCGTTCTCGGCAAATGCACCATCGAAACCCTCGTTCCCATTATGATGCTCATTATGATCCTCGCGGGTACGGGCGGAATATTCGCCATTCTTCTCGTTGCGATTTTGCTTATCGCTCAGGTCGTTCTCGTTCTTGTCACCAGAGAAAGAACGCTGATCCACGATATTATGGCGCAGACGGCGGTGGTCGACCTTAACAGCCAGATGATCTTTGACACCCCCGAGGCGCTGCTTGAATATAAGCAGAAGCTTCAGGCCGAAAAGGCGGCAAAAACCCAATATTAAAGTTGATTTGTTTGCGAAGCAACATAAATTTTATATAATGAAAGGAAGATTCCATGAAAGTTGAGTTGCAAAATCTAACAAAAATCTTCCCCGGCAGAAACAAGAAGGTTCACGAGGAGGTAATTGCGGTAAATAACTTTACCTTTACCATTCCCGACGGCAAGCTCGTCGGTCTTCTCGGCCCTTCCGGTTGCGGTAAGTCCACCACTCTTTATATGATCAGTGGTCTTCAGCAGCCCTCCGGCGGAAAAATCTTCTTTGGAGACGAGGACGTCACAGACCTTTCTCCCGAGAACAGAGGTATTGGACTTGTGTTCCAGAACTACGCGCTTTACCCTCATATGACCGTAAAGCAGAACATCATGTTCCCTCTCCAGAACCTCAGAGGTCCTGACAAGATGGAGAAGGAAGCTATGATCGAGCGAGCTTACGAGGTTGCAAAGCTCGTACAGATCGATGAGCTTATGGACAGAAAGCCCAGTGAGCTTTCGGGCGGTCAGCAGCAGAGAGTTGCCATCGCAAGAGCTCTCGTAAAGATGCCCAGAGTGCTTCTCCTTGACGAGCCCCTCTCCAACCTTGACGCTCGTCTTCGTCTTCAGACCCGTGAGGAGATCAGAAGAATTCAGAGAGAAACAGGCATCACCACCGTGTTCGTAACGCACGACCAGGAGGAGGCTATGTCCATTTCCGACCTTATCGTAGTTATGAAGCTCGGCGTTGTTCAGCAGGTAGGTAAGCCCCAGGAGGTTTACGACAATCCTACCAACCTGTTCGTTGCCAAGTTCCTTGGTACTCCTCCCATCAACGTATTTGACGGCGAGGTTAAGGGTGGCAAGCTTTATCTCGGTGACGCTGCGGTTCTTGACGTTCCTGGCGTTGACGACTGCAAGGTTTACGTTGGTATTCGTCCCGAAGGCTTTGTACCCGCAGAAAACGGCGCTCTTGAAGCATCTCTTAACAACGTTGAGGTTATGGGACGTGACGTTTCGGTTGTTTCAACCCACGTAGCATCTCTCAACCCCGTGGTTCGCTCCATCGTTGATGCAGACTACAAGATCAGCAAGGATGACGAATCCGTTAGATTTGATCTCAAGCCTCACAAGGTATTCCTCTTTGATAAAGAAACCGAAGAAAGAATTTACTTCGAGGTGAAATGATTATGGCAAACGAATCCGTAGCTACAAAATCATATCCGCTGTATGAAGCCAGAAAAAAGGTCGGTGCTTTTCTCAGAAAGATAAAGTTTGATCATTGGAAGGGCTGGATCTATCTCTCCCCTGCAATTGTTCTTCTCCTTATCTTCACCGCTTGGCCTATTTTCAATACTGTAAGATTTGCCTTTCTCGAAAAATATAGCAGCTTAGCTGATCTCAATCCCGATATAACTTTCGAGTTCGGACTTGGCAACTTCCAGTACGTTCTTGAATATCAATACTTCAAGGATTGTCTGTTCAACACAATAATCCTTTGCGTGCTTACAGTTCCGATCTCAACCTTCTTAGCGCTTCTTATAGCGGTATGTCTGAACTCCATCAAGGCTCTCAGCCGTTTCCTTCAGACCATCTACTTCCTGCCCTACGTTACGAACTCCATCGCTATCGGTATGGTATTCGCGGCAATGTTCAACATCGTAGGTCTTAACAGAGCTGATATTAACGCAAGTACATCTCTCGGTATCGTAAACAACATCATTCAGTTCTTTGGCGGCACACCCATCAACTGGATAAACGCAGGCTCGGGATATTGGGAAAATATCTTCGTAATGGTGGTTTACATAGTATGGAACGCGCTGCCCTTCAAGATCCTTATCCTCCTCGGCGGTCTGCAGAGTGTAAACAAGCAGTACTACGATGCGGCTAAGATAGACTCTACTCCCAAGTGGAGAGTATTCACCAATATCACGGTTCCGCTCCTTTCTCCCATGATCGCCTACGTTGTTATCACAGGCTTCATCGGCGGCTTCAAGGAGTACTCCTCTATCGTAGGTATCTTCGGCGATACAATGGGCCCTCCCGGTGCGAAGGGAAGACTTAACACCATGGTAGGATACATTTACGACGCGATTAACGGTTCAACAAAGCAGTACGGACGCGCCAGCGCCGCTGCTATTATTCTGTTCCTTATCATCTTCGCTGTAACTCTGGTTAACCTCCAGGTCAGCAAAAAGAAGACACATTATTAAGGAGGTGCCTTATGTCTGAAGTAAAAAACGTAAATACTAATCCTGAAGGCACCATCACCACAATGGTTGAAAGAGACATCAAGAAGGTTACCGCACGTCAGAAGGTTGTGAAGGTTATTTCCCAGACTATCATTTACATCTTCCTGCTTATCATCGCCCTCGTGGTTCTCTTCCCCTTCTATTGGATGATCATCTCCTCTCTCAAGTCGCTTACAGAGTACAGATACAACATCCCCACCCTCTTCCCCGAGAAGATTCTGTTTGAAAACTACCTCGTAGCTTTCACAGAGGGTAAGCTTGACGTTCTGTTTGTTAACACCCTGTACGTTGGCTTGGTTTCCACCATCTTCTCGCTTGTTATCACGGTGCTTTCGGCATTTGCCTTCGCCCGTCTTGAGTTCAAGGGCAGAGAGACACTCTTTGCTATACTCCTTGCGACGATGATGATCCCCGGTGAGCTTTTCACCATCACCAACTACTCCACAGTTCACAAGCTGGGCTGGATAAACACCTACACGGTACTTATCGTTCCCTTCCTCGTCAGCGTATTCTACATCTACCTGCTAAAGCAGAACTTCTTGCAGATTCCTAACGAGCTGTACCTCGCCGCTAAGGTTGACGGTACTACCGACCTTAAGTATCTCTGGAAGGTAATGATCCCTCTCGCGCTTCCCACCCTTATCTCCATTACTATTCTTAAGATGATGGGCTCCTGGAACTCTTACATGTGGCCCAACCTCGTTACAAGTAAGGATAGTATGATGCTGGTTACCAACGGTATCCGAAACGCTAACTTCTCAGTCAGCGCGATGGGCGGCGAGGGCAGTGCGGCAGATATCAACTATCCCGTACAGATGGCGGCGGTTGCTATCGTTTCCGCTCCCTTGTTCATCGTATTCCTCTTCCTTCGTAAGTATATTATGAAGGGTGTATCCAGATCGGGTATCAAGGGTTAATTTACTTTGTTTTAATGACGAAAGTCTTTAAAAAATAACAAAAAAAGAAAAGGAAGGACAAACCAATGAAAAAGAATCTTTTGGCACTTCTTCTCCTCCTCACCATGATCGTTAACATTTTTGCTATGTCAAGCTGTAATCTGCTTCCCGGCAATAAGGATAACGATGATGACAATCAGACCGAGATTGAAGGCAAGATCAACATCAGCTTCTACCACACCATGGGTGCGAACCTTACCGCAGTTCTCAATCCCTACATCGATGAGTTTGAGAAGCTTTACCCCAACATCCACATCATGCATCAGCAGGTTGGTAGCTATGATGACGTTCGTGACCAGGTTTCTCTCGACCTCACCGAGGGCGTACAGCCTAACCTCACTTACTGCTATCCCGACCACGTTGCTCTTTACAACGTTGCTATGGCAGTAGTTACTCTTGACGAGTACATCGATTTCGAGGGCTCCTACACCTTCGCTGACGGTGTTACCGTTGACAACATCGGTCTTACCCAGGCTCAGAAGGATGACTTCATCAAGGCTTACTACGAGGAAGGCAGACAGTTTGGCGACGGCAAGATGTACACTCTTCCCCTTTCCAAGTCCACCGAGGTTCTCTACTACAACAAGACCTTCTTCGAGCAGCATAAGGACAAGATCTCTGTTCCTACCACTTGGGACGAGATGGAGGCTGTTTGTAAGGCTATCAAGGAGATTGACCCCACCTCTATTCCTCTCGGCTACGACTCCGAGGCAAACTGGTTCATCACCATGTGCGAGCAGCTTAAGACTCCCTACACCTCTGCTACCGGTGAGAACTTCCTCTTCGACGATGCTGCTAACCACGCATTCGTTAAGAGATTCGCTGAGTGGTATGCTCAGGACCTCGTAACAACCCAGGACCTTTACGGCGCATACACCTCCGGTCTCTTCGTTGCTACCAGCGGTCAGAGGTCCTATATGTCTATCGGTTCTTCCGCAGGTGCTACTCACCAGGCTCCCGTTAAGGATGATGCTACAGGCGAGTATCCCTTCGAGGTAGGTATCGCTCCCATTCCTCAGGCTGATTCCACCAACAACAAGGTTATCTCTCAGGGTCCCTCTCTCTGCATTCTTGCAAGCGGCAACGCTGACGAGGACATGGCAACCTGGCTCTTCATCAAGTACCTCACCACCAACGTTGGCTTCCAGGCTGAGTTCTCCGAAGCATCCGGTTACGTTCCCGTAATCAAGTCCGTTGCTGAGGACGAGCTTTACCAGGAGTTCCTTGCAAGCGCTAACGGCAACAAGACCGGTATCGCAGCTCTCTCCGCTAAGGTATGTCTTGAGCAGGAGTCCTACTACTACACCTCTCCCGCATTCAACGGCTCTTCCACCGCTCGTGACGAGGTGGGCGCTCTTCTTCAGACGTGCTTCACTCAGGTTGCTGAGGCTAAGGATGCAGGCAAGACCGATGCTGAGATCATGGCAATCATCGAGAAGGCATTCGACGATGCAGTTGCTGAGTGTAAGTATCAGGTAGGTAAATAATCCTATTTAAAACCACTTTTCAGAAAGTAGCTTATAATTAATATGAAGAAGCTTACTAAATTATTAGCATTGCTTCTCCTTATATGTACCCTTATCTCTGCTCTCGCCGCTTGTAATCCGGGTGGCGAGGGTGGCGGGGACAACACTCAGACCGTTGACTTTGCAGGCGACGTCGAGCTCGATATGTCCTCCTCCTCTATCAAGCAGGAGGTTACCGTTAAGGCATACATAGACGGAGATACAACGCACTTTTACGTTCCCACCTCGGTAAGCGACAGCGGAGTGCTTAAGGCAAGATATCTTGCTATCAACACCCCAGAGTCCACCGGTAAGATCGAGGAGTGGGGAAAGAAGGCATCCAACTTCACAAAAACAAAGCTGAAGGAAGCAGAGAGCATTATCATTGAGTCCGACGACGGCAAATGGAATGCAGACTCTACTGGTGACAGATATCTCGTTTGGGTATGGTACAAGCCTGCCGGAAGCGAGGAATACAGAAACCTTAACATTGAGATCCTTCAGGAGGGCCTTGCGATCGCTTCTAACTCAGGTCAGAACCGCTACGGCTCTATTTGTCTTGATGCCATTGCTCAGGCAAAGGCAGAAAAGCTCCACATTCACTCCGGTGTAGCCGATCCCGATTTCTACTACGGCGAGGCTGTTGAGGTCACACTCAGCGAGCTCCGCGCCAATATCGAGAGCTACGAAGGAGTAAAGGTTGCTTTCAACGGTATTATCACCAGAGACAGCAACAACGGCGTTTACGTTGAGGCCTATGACGCAGAAACAGGTATGTATAACGGCATGTACGTTTACTACGGTTTCAACCTTTCAGGTAAAGGCCTTCAGATTCTCAGCGTAGGCAACGAGGTTCGTATCGTCGGCACCGTTTCTTATTATGAGACGGGTGATTCCTGGCAGGTATCCGGACTTCAGTACCGCGCAAGAGTTCCTGATGATCCCGATAATATCCAGAAGCTTGGCGAGGGCAATCTTCCCGCATACCTTGAGACCACCGCAGAGAAGTTTACATCTACTGTAGACCGCGTGGTTATTGAGGACGGCGAGGAGGTTCTGAAGCCGTTTGATTATGCAAAGCTTTGCCTTGCTACATCTATTTCTATGGACAATCTTAAGGTGGTAAGCATATATACCACCGACAACGAGGAAAGTAAGAATGACGGCGCTATGACTCTCACCTGTAAGGTTGGAAGCATTACCGTTGACGTTCGTACAGGAGTCCTCAAGGACGCAGAAGGTAATGTCGTTACCGAGGATTACTTCAAGGGTAAGACTATTGACGTAAAGGGAATTATCGACTGCTTCAAGGGAACATACCAGATCAAGGTGTTCTCTCTTAATGATATTGTTATTCACTAAATGATTAAACCAAATTATTATAATAAAAAAGGAGCAATCATGAAAAAAATCTTATCATTCATTATCATCGCTGTGCTCTGCCTTGGTGTTCTTTCAAGCTGTGACGTTATCAACGGCTTGATCAACCCTACACCCGAGCACACCCACAATTACGTTGGTGGCGTATGCGAGTGCGGCGAAGTTGATCCCAATGCAACCTTCTATCCTGAAAGAGCTGCTGAGTACATCGTAACTCAGTACAACAAGGAAAACCCCGTTACCGCAGCTGACTACGAGGTTTACGGACAGGTTAGAGTTGGCGGCGTTGTTTACACTGTTGACTGGTCTGTTGATAACGAGCTTGTTAAGCTTGTTGACAACGGCTCCACTTGGCTTGTAAACGTTGATGAGAAGTCCGAGTCCGAGCAGAAGTACAAGCTCACCGGTCTTATCACCGCTCCCAACGGCGCAACCGCTACCGTTACCTTCGACCGTACCGTTCCCGAGTATACTGTAATCTCCTTCGAGGAGTATATGGCAGCTGAGGCTGGCTCTACTGTTACCGTTGAGGGTATCGTTGTTGCTGTTAACGCTCACAGCCTTAACAACAAGTACAACCACCTCTACCTTATGGACGCAAGCGGCAAGGGCGGCTACTACTGCTACAAGCTTAAGGCTGACCCTGCAAAGGCAGGCATTAAGGTTGGTATGACCGTATCCGTTTCCGGTACCATTGAGCCTTATTCCGGCATGCAGGAAATCAAGGACGGTTCCTTCCAGATCGTAGACGAGACCATTAAGACCATCACTCCCGTTGATATTACTACAAACTTTGCAGCAGGTGAGCCTCTCACCAACTTCGTTGCAATGCCCGTAGTAATTAAGGGCGTTACCATCGGCGCTCAGGATCTTGAAAAGGATACCAGCCAGTATCTCTACTTCTCCATCGGCGAGGAGAAGGGTTACGTAAGAACCTACGTTTCCGACTTCATCAACCTTACCATTAATAAGGAAGGCGATGCATACACCAGCCCTGATAAGGCTACTATTGATGCAGCTCACGCTGAGAAGTTCGGCTGGACCGCAAACGTTACCGGTATCCTTGTTCTTTACGGCGTAGAGAACCCCTACATCATTCCTACTTCTGTAGACTGCTTCGAATACCTTGAGTACGTTGAGAAGACTGCTGACGAGAAGATCGCAGCAGAGCTTGAGGGCATTTCCGTTAAGGGTACCATTGACGAGAA
>JAFWXZ010000004.1 GCA_017522795.1 Clostridia bacterium
GCATTGTTCTCATTCTTTGCCCAGAAGGTTATCTCGATCTGCTCATTCTCGTCAAACTCAACGTCGATATTGAACTCATCAAGATGCTGTTTCTTCCCATGACAGGCGGCAAGCGACACGGTGGCAAGGCAGAGACCGAGCATCAGGCATACCGATATTATTTTTTTCAATGCGCTCATCCCTTAAGTCCTCCTCTCGAAACTCCCTCCATGATCTTATTTCTGAAGATGAAGAAGAGTGCTATAAGCGGCGCGGATACAACGACCACCGCCGCCATCATCGCAGGAACGTTATCGCGTCCGAAGCCGCTTTCACGGATCGCCTGAATTCCGTTGGAAACAAGGAAATACTCAGGATTGTCGGTGGCAAGTCTCGGCCATACGTAGCTGTTCCAGCATTCGATTACCTTTAATATTATTACCGTTATTACGGTGGGCTTGCATATCGGCAGGACTACCTTTATAAGGAATTTCATATCGGTAGTTCCGTCAACCTTGGATGCAAGATAAAGCTCATCGGGGATCTGCGCGAAATTCTCCTTTAACAGATAAATATAGAAGACCGAAGCAACGCTTGGCAGTATAAGTCCCGTAAAGGTATTGCGAAGATCAAGATTTGTCACGGTTACGTAGTTGGTAATTACAACAAGCTCGCTTGGTATCATCATAAGCGAAAGCAGGAAGGTAAATGCAAATCGCTTTCCGGGAAAATCAAGCCTTGCAAAGGCAAATGCCGCAAGCACCGATACAACAAGCATTATCGTAGTGGTGATCACAGTAAAGATCAGCGTATTGAGGAAGTAATCCCCAAGCGGAACCGCGGAAAATGCGGTCCTGAAGTTCTCAAGAGTCGGAGTCAGAGTATAAAGCTTAGGTGTAAACTCAGCATTATAGGAGCCGAAGGACTTGAGTGAGGTCAAGATCATGTAATAAAACGGGAAAAGAACCAGGAGCGCCCACAGGGCAAGCATAAGGTAAACGCCAGCTTTAAGAATCGCGCCAAGCCTTCTCGATCTCAGCTCCTTTGCCTGATAGTTAGTGGTATTTGTCATTTTGCCACCTCCTATCAATAGTGAACGTGCTTGCGGCTGACCATCAGGTTGATGCCGGTTATTGCAAGCACTATAAAGAACAGCACGACCGCCGCCGCAGATGCATAGGAGGGGTATCCTCCGCTGTTACCGTAAAGCATATCGTAAACGTATCCGACCATGGTGTTCATGCCTGCGGCGTTAAGGTTGACTCCAAAGAGCGCAACCGAGTCGCTGTACGCCTTGAACGCGCCGATAAATCCGGTAATTACAAGGTAAGATACCATAGGAGAGATCATCGGGAGAGTGATCTTCCGGAAAACGCGCGACTTGCTTGTTCCGTCAATCTTTGCCGCGTCGTAGTAGGTCTGGTTTACAGACGCAAGCGAGCCCGTCAGGATAAGGATCTTAAACGGCATAACGATCCAGATGGTATAAAAGCAAAGAACGAACATCTTTGCCCAGTACGGGCCTTCAATAAAGTCAACCGTCTGTCCACCGAAGGCGTTTATAAGAAGATTGACCATTCCGTCGGTATATTCGGTGGGCTTAAAGAGTATCATGAAAACAAGTCCGACTGCCAGAGTGTTGGTTACGTAAGGCAGAAAATACACTGTCTGGAAGAGCTTGCGGAGCCACTTTATCGACGAGAGACCAAGAGAGATAACAAGCGCGATTCCGGTTGAAAGCGGAACGGTGATAAGAACGAGAATGAGCGTATTTTTAAGCGCCTGTAAAAAATAAGGGTCTTCAAATATATGCTCAAAGTTACCAAACCCAACGTCCGTATAGGTCTGCGTTACAAAGTTGAAGTCCTCCTCAACGGCGTAGATAAACACGTCTATCAGAGGATAGACCATGAATACGCCAAGGAAAAGAAACGCGGGAACAAGATAAAGCCAGCCCTTGAGACTTTTTTTCTCCATTTCCTCTCTCCTTTCGATAAAAAATCCATATCTGTGTTTATTATACTATATAATCTTTGATTTGTAAAGGACGTTACTGAAATTTAGCGAAATTTTAAGGTAAATTCATCCTTAAGCCGCACTCCCCGAGCCAAGCATGGCACACACCGAGCCGCAAAATGCGCGGGGCGGAAGCCTACCAGAAACTTCTCCTTTAAAGTTGGGCAAATTATGTTGACTTGAAAGCAGTTATATGATATAATTATAATGTATATTTATTTTTACCTATACGGAGGTGGCTTATGTCGACCGTCAGCTTTAAAATCAACACAAACGACATAGGGGAGAAGCTCTCAAAGCTCCCTCCCGTCCGTGCGCTTGGCAAAATAAAGAATGAGATAAAGGACAATATCGACGCAATTAAGCAGCGTGATCCCGCGGCAAAGAGCGATATTGAGGTGTTGCTTCTCTATTCGGGACTCCACGCCACCCTTGCCTACCGCGTTTCGCATAAGCTCTATATCGGTGGGCACACCTTCTCCGCAAGAGCGATAAGTCAGGCGGCAAAGTTTTTGACAGGCATTGAGATACACCCCGGAGCAACAATAGGACGAGGACTTGTTATCGACCACGGAACAGGCGTGGTAATAGGCGAGACTGCAGAGATCGGTGATAACTGCACGCTCTACCAGGGAGTGACCCTTGGCGGTACGGGCAAGGATCTCGGAAAGCGACATCCC
>JAFWXZ010000062.1 GCA_017522795.1 Clostridia bacterium
GGTGGGGTTGAAGGATGCCTCACGGATAGCACCTGTCACAACGTCTCTGTACTTGGTTCTTACGAAAGCCGCGCCTTTACCGGGCTTTACGTGCTGGAACTCGATTACCTGATAAACCTTACCCTCCATCTCGAAGGTAACGCCATTCTTAAAATCACCTGCTGTTAACATAGTATGTTTTCCTTTTCTTGGCGAATTTTTAGATTTTTACTCGGGGCATTTACGGTCCGCCACAACCAAGTGATGCAAGAAAAGCACAAATGCCCACACTATACGCAACTATTTTACACTAAAATAAGATATTTTGCAATAGTTATTTTAAAATTTTTTCAATTTTTTACAAAATTTCTATCAATTCCTTGGGAGAATGAGCAAAATTATGGATTCCGTCCTTGGTAATCGCAACCATATCCTCGATTCTGCAGCCGTATTTGCCGAAGAGATAGATACCCGGCTCGACGGTGACGATCTCCCCTTCCCTCAGCTTTCTGCCAAAGCCGCGGGAGTAAAGTCTGGGGCTCTCGTGGATAAAGAGACCGACCGAGTGACCGAGAGAATGACCAAACGCGCCCTTGTACTCGGGAACGGCGTCGATAATATCGCGGGCAACCTTATCAGCCTCGCCGCAATCCGCGCCCTCCTTCAAATAAGCAAGAGCCTCGGTCTGTGCGCGCAGAACGGTGTTGTAAAGCTTTTTGATGTCCTCGTCAGCCTTACCGATAACTATTGTTCTCGTCATATCGGCACAATATCCCTCGAATTTTGCTCCGAAGTCCATTGTCAAGAAGCCCTTTTTCAGCTTTACGTTTCTCGGTGTACCGTGAGGAAGCGCAGAGGCGTCGCCCGAAACGGCAATGGTCTCAAAGGCAAAGGAGTCTGCCCCGCCCTTTCTCATAGCGTACTCAAGCTCAACGGCAACGTCAAGCTCGGTCATATCGGGAGTGATAATGCCAAGCAGATGGGCAAGAGCCGCGTCGGTAATATCCTGAGCGCGCTGCATCTTCTCTATCTCGTCGGGCGATTTTATCTGTCTGATAACCTCTATGCTGTCACCGATATCAACGAAATCGCAGTCGGGATACTCTTCGCAGTATCTCTTATATGTCTCGTAGGAAACGCTGCCGCCCTCAAAGCCGACGGTCTTGATTCCCTCGTCGGATATGATCCTCTGAAGATACTCCTTGCGACTCTGGGGCATGACCACTTCAAAGGCCTTGTTTGCCTTATTCAGCGCCATCTCGTAGTATCTGAAGTCGGTGATAAGATAGGCCTTGGTTTTAGTTATGAAAAGCAGTCCGTCTGTAAATGCGAACTCCGAGAGATAATGCTGATTCAGCTCGTCAAGAACAATAACCGCATCAATCGAATTCTCCGCCATTTTATTTCTTAATTTATTAACTCTCATTTCTGAAGCTCCATATAGTATTTTTTCATTGAAAGCGCGTCGTCCGACTGTGTGCCTGCCGACTCGCAGATGATGGTGGGCGAGAGGTTGTTCTTGTAGATAACCTCAACGAGCGGCTCGAAATTCGGACCGTACATCTGATCCTCGAAGGTCAGGTGACGCTTCTCGCCACTGCCCGTCCACTCGATTTTTGAGAAATGACAGTGAAGATTTGTAGCTACCTCTGCTCCGAGCGCGCGATCAATTTTATCAAAAACGCGAAGATAATCGTCGGCAGAAACGAAAACCCCACCAAGGTCCCTCGCATTAAGATGTCCGAAATCCACCACAGGAACAAATGCCGAATCTATTCTGCATAGCTCAAGCACCTCGTCAAGAGTACCGAGCTGATTTATCTTACCCATAGTTTCAAGGCCTATCTTTATACCGTAGGTATCAACCGCCGAGAGCGTCTTTACCAGAGTATCACCCGCCAGGCGCATTGCCTCGTCACGAGTGATCTTTGCCGCAGAGCCCGAGTGAACGACGATCGTTCCCGCACCGAGAAGCTTCGCTGCGTCAAGGCTCTGTCTGATGTAATTTATACTGTTAAGTCTTTTCTCCTCCACAACGCCCGAGAGCGAGATAAAATAGGGCGTATGGAAGGACATTTTTATATTATTCTTCTCTGCTTCCCTGCCTATTGCCGAAAGAATAGCAGGTGATGCCGAAAGTCCGTTACCCGCCTCGTACTCGTAGGCGTCAAGACCGATAGATTTAACCCACGCGGGAGCGTCTACGGTTGATTTGAATCCTGCCAGGCGAAAGGCGTCACTGTTGCCACCTGGGCCAAAATATGCTGCCATTACTGTTTTTCCTCTCTATGTATTCTGTCGTATTTTCTCTGTATAGGTCTCTCAAGAACCCGCTTAAAGCGAGTCAGAGGATCCCGTCTGTCGTTGATTGGCGGAACGAGGATCGCGCGGATGCCTGCATTATGCGCCGCCCAAACGTCAGTCAGTATCTGATCACCGATAAATATAGTATTCTCCTTTACCGTTTCAATATCTCTCATAGCGCGGCGCAGCGAGCGTGCGAATGGCTTGCCCGCCTTTGCAATCCCTGGCATACCGATGTCCTTGTTGAACCTGTCAAGGCGCGCCTTGTTGTTATTTGAAACGATAGCCGTCTTAATTCCGACCGCCCTTAGCGAATCGAGCCATGCAATTACGTGCTCGCCAGGCGTGGGATGCTCATATGGCTCAAGGGTGTTGTCAATGTCAAGAAGCACTCCCCTCACCCCAATGGACAGAAGGAACTCCGCCGTTGCCTCATTAAAGCTATCGAATTTATACTCGGGAACTAACGTAAATCTCATTGTTTCTCCTAATAGATATTTTTACTCATACATTATATCATATAAAGAAAAATAAGTCAACTAAAAACATTTGACAACAAACAAAAAAACGCACCTCTTCGTTCGTAGACTCTCTGGAGGGTATTCACTACATGAAGATATTTACGCTTGCCGCTTACAAGCAAGCTTGACGCGCTCTTGGCGTAATATGCGAACCTTCGCGTGCTACGCACGCAAGGTCGAAGCCGAACAAGGTGCGTCATAAAAGAAAAAAGAAAGACATTCGCAAGGAATGTCTTTCTCTTTTATGGCGCGCCCTGGAGGATTCGAACCTTCGACCTACCGGTTCGTAGCCGGGCACTCTATCCACTGAGCTAAGGGCGCATTTGGAGCGAGTGATGGGAATCGAACCCACGCGACCAGCTTGGAAGGCTGGAATTCTACCATTGAACTACACTCGCA
>JAFWXZ010000063.1 GCA_017522795.1 Clostridia bacterium
CGGGGATTTTCAGTCCCCTGCTCTACCAACTGAGCTACAGAGGCGTACGGGATGGCGACTCGGATGGGGCTCGAACCCACGACCTCTAGCGTGACAGGCTAGCGCTCTAACCAACTGAGCTACCAAGCCATCCCGAATGAACCTTTCGGTTCTGGTGGAAAGTACAGGGCTCGAACCTGTGACCCTCTGCTTGTAAGGCAGATGCTCTCCCAACTGAGCTAACCTTCCGTTGCGTGCTTTAATATTATAGCAAAGCGAAATGAATTTGTCAAGTACCTTTTTAAAAAAAATAAAAAATTATTTAAAAAGCAGAAAAGGCGGCTTTTTGCCGCCTTTTCTTGCCAAAATCAAAGCGATTCGAGAGCGAATACCACGTAATCCTTTTCCTCGAGGGTTTCGGCAGCATCGCGAGGAGTGGTGGAGAAGTCGCGGTTGTGGACGTTCGCCTCAATTCCTACGTTGCCCGTAATACCGCTACGGGGCTTTGTCACCTGAACGTCGGTAACGCGGAAGGATTTCTCTATAAAGTTGATAGCTTCCCTTACGTGCTCGTCTGAGCAAATCTCTACGTAAATGCCGAAGCGGCGGTACTTCTTATTAAGCTTGTACTCAAGACGCCAAAAAAGAGTGACTGTCAGCATTGAGCAAACGAAGGTGATGATCGCTCCCTCATAGAAGCCTGCACCGAGAGCAATACCAATAGCCGCCGCGCACCAAAGTCCTGCCGCGGTGGTAAGACCTGTGATCTGGAATCTTCCCTTTAAAAGAATTGTGCCAACGCCGAGGAAGCCTATGCCGGAGATAACCTGCGCAGCAATGCGGAGAGGATCGCCAGAGCTTTTCAGATTTTCAAGAGCAAAGAAGCCGATCATCGTAGTAAGCGCTGCACCAAGGCAGACGAAAATGTGAGTACGCATACCCGCAGCACGTCCCTGCTTTCCTCTCTCGAGGCCAAGCGCGCCGCCAAACAACATTGCCATCACGAGCCTAATAAAGATTGTCACTATGTTAAGGTCTCGCATAAATACTAAAATAGATCTGATTGTATCCATACCTCTTCCCCTTTTTACAATTACTTTTATTTTCATCTATATTGTAGCATATTTTTTCATAATTTACAATAGTAAAAAAGAAAAGAAAAAATAAAATGAAAAAGCCCTTGACAAACCGAGAAAGCTCTGCTATAATATTAAGGCAATCAAAATTTTGGTGACGTAGCCAAGTGGTAAGGCCCCGGTCTGCAACACCGTTATCCGCCGGTTCAAATCCGGCCGTCACCTCCAAAAGATAAAGGACACTCCTTGTGGGTGTCCTTTATCTTTTCTTTTGGGGGGACAGTCTTGGATTTGAACCGATAGCGCCGGGCGGCGCGGCGGTTCTAATCTGCAACCAAGAAAAAATGCTTAATAAGCGTTTTTTCGCCAGGTTGACAACCCAGTGTGGCGATAATGCTCGCCACACGGCAAGCAAGGAGTTGATAGAGCTGAGTGTATCGAAGCGAAAATCAACGACTATGCGACGGTTGCGGACCGGCACCTCCCGAAAATTTCTTCCGAAGGAATACCTGGCCATTCTTTAGCAATCATTTTTCCCGCCCCCACGGTCGGGATTTTATTTTTTTATTGACATATATATTATTTGTGTGATAAAATAAAAGAAAAAGGGGGGTATGGTCAATGGATGAGCTTGATGCTTTCAACATAATAATAGGCGAGGGAGTTGCTACCTCCAAAAACAATGATGAGAAAAAAATACGAATATCCACATCAGAGAACTGGAAATATGTAAAGTGGGCAATATACGGATTTCTGCTACTATTACTTATTCTTTATTTCGCCATTCACCCAATAGACAGACTTTTCCTTCAATTTGCTTTGTTTGATAATTATGAAATAGGTTTGGTTGCAACCAGTCAAACTTCAACGACCGGAGGAACGGTTAAGGTTGATGGCAACATAATGTTTTTAGATGGAAAATATTATGAAATTGGCGAAGAAAAAAGCTATGAATACAGAGAATATGACGGTCAATGGTACAGATATCGATATTATCCAAACGACAGATATACCGAGGACGTAGAATATATTCTTAATAGCAGTAATATTGAGCGTCATTTCTTGCCGTTTATACATATGGACATTAATAAGAAAGAAGCCTTCGGTTTAACAGATCCAAAAATACAAGTCCTGCTGAGTGGATGTGAAATAACGGGTAAAGATAAAATTTGGGATTACTGGTATGGTAAAAGTACCGAAGTAGAAATCAGACTTACTATAAATAAGTTCGGCTTGATACGGTTAGAGCTACCCGAAAACTATATTATTGTCGAATAAAATAACAATCATAAGGAGAAAACTATGGCTAAATTCAAAATGTACAACAACATAAATCTCGATCCGAGAATGCAGCGTCAGGCGCTACAGAATAAGTACAATGCCGCGAGAGTTAATCTGCTGGCGGTGGTTGTCTTTACGGTAATCAATATCGTTTCGCTTGCCACGGGTATTGGCGGTTATTTTCTATTCTCTGCCAGCGTACCCTACGTTATCACGATGTTCGGTCTTGTGCTGTGCGGTATGATGCCCGACGAGTTCTATCAGGAGATGGAAATGGAGGGAGTCTTCTTCCTTGACGAGTCCTTCTTCTACATAACTCTCGCAATCTCGATTCTGATCTTAGGTCTGTACGTTCTCTGCTGGTTCTTCTCCAAGAAGAAGCCCGTTTGGCTTACCGTTGCGCTGGCGCTGTTCATCATAGACACGGTGGTTATGTTCCTGTATTACGGAATTGCTCTGGATATGATTCTTGACATTGCCTTCCACGCGTGGGTTATTTGGATTCTCGTTTCGGGAATCAGGGCACATAAGGATCTGCAAAAAATGCCCAAGGAAGATCCGATAATCGAGGCGGAATTTACCGAGGTGCCAAATGATGAGAGTGTAGAATTTGGAGCGCAAAGTTCAGAGCTTGATGCACCCGCAGATGCACCTGCAGAAGCTCCTGCCGAGGAAAAGAATGAAAATGACGACGGTTTTTCTTCTGCAAACGGACCGCTGGATATATAGTTTTTTAAAAAAATATGTAGCCTTTTGCCATTTTTCCGTGTCATATATAATAAAGGAGGGCTGAATATGAAAAAACAAGAAAAATTACTTGCTCTATTACTTCTGTTTCTTATGCTTCCCTGCTTTATTTTGCCCGTGTCGGCAAACTCGGCGCAGAAGGAATGGGCAGGAAGAGATGAAAGCGGTGTTATGGCTACCGACGGCGACTGTCCCCTGGTCGTTGAGCACGAAACGCTGACCTTCGATATTCAGGATTTCCCGAATTACAGAAATTACGATAACGAAGAGCTTAGCTCGTACACGGGCAGAGTAAGCGCGGAATACACCTTCTATAACCCGTCGGATATGACGGTCACGGTACAAATGGCATTTCCTTTGGGAGATACCTTCCAGACCTACGCGGGCAGCTATGGCGACTACATAATTAAGGTTAACGGAGAGAACATAGACTCCGAAATGCGTCACACACTGACCTCTTATTCTGATGATTTTGACATAGAAAAGGATCTTCCCCGTTTGCTTGACGGCTACTATACCGACAGTTTCTTCACGGGAGAGGATATGCAGGTCAGCGAATATACCATAACCATCCCCGATTTTGAGGGTGGAGAATACTGGGGTGGCCCAAGATGCGGCATTGATATTAATCCCGCAGATTATCCCAACACTGTTTTTTATATTCCTTATATGGATCAATACCACGTTCTTGATGACGGAACGTACAGGACATACGGCAACCGTGTTCGTCCCGGCAACCAGATAACCTACTACGTTATTGGCGAGCAGCCGAAGTATCTGTCTTCCTTCAAGGTCTACAACGACTGGCACTGTCTTGACGATCAGGTGCTGGCAAACGGTGTGAATACCCTGAAAACGGGTACGCTGACACTGGGAGAGCTTATTTTTGAAAATTATGACGAATCCAGGGGGATCTCCAGGATCGACTGGTACAATGCAAACCTCGAATTGCTAAGAGTGAGAAGAGAAAACGGCAATCCGATAGGTAGATTAAGCGACTTTTCAAGCTGGGGCACAGAAATGCTGATGACCTGGTATTGCTATGAGGTGACCGTAGGCCCTGGCGAAAGGATAACCAACGAGGTGTCATCCCCCATCTATCCCGGCGTCAGTACACTGTATGACCCACCCATATATAAATACACCTATCTGCTCTCCCCCGCTGGCACGTGGGCAGACTTTGGAGGATTGGATATCTATATTAACACGCCCTATTATGTAACAGACAGCAGTCTTGACGGCTTCAAAAAGACAGAAAACGGTTACGAGCTTCATCTTGACGGCCTGCCCAGAGAAAAAATACGAGAGATCACCTTGGGTGGCATAAAGGAAACCGAGGGCGAGATTCTGGAACTGGAATTCACCGTAAGCACCTCGGAAAAGCCCGTACACGAGAGCCAAACACCGTCTGGAATAATAAAGAATATTACGTATTTCTTGTTATTCTTCGGACCGATCATTTTGATTGGTGTGGCAGCAATAGCTGTACTGATAATTTTAATTCTTATTTTTAAGCGAATATTCAGGCACTGATAACAAAAAATCGTCGTAAATGTTATGTTTAGTTAACATTTTCGGCGATTTTTATTTGATGGATAAAAAGATATTGACAAAAAAGGCAAATTGTAGTATTATAAAAACAGAAAAGTTTTCAGATCTAAAGAGGAAATAAAAATGGATCTCGTTCAGTACATAACACAAATGAAGGCTCTTGGCACTCCTGTCGCTACCGCGGCGGTGGTGCTGCTCTGCCTGTTTCTCGTAGTTATCATATTCAAAATGCTTGGCGGTATGCGCAGAGGAACCTGGAAGCAGATCTTGCGCACGGGACTTACCCTTGCCGCCGCAATAATCTCATACATTATAGCAGTAATCGTCAGCAACTCCATTATGGGCTCTACTGACAAGGGCTCTATTGAAGATTTTATCACCCTGCTTGACAACAGCTTCCCCGGTGTTGGCGAATTTCTCACTCAGGCGCTGTCCTCCTTTGATCCGGAGGTGTTTGAATACGTGATTATTCTGCCTGCGGCGGTGGTGCTGCTGCCGATTCTTTCTACGGTCATCTTCCTGCTTATTAATCTGCTGCTCAAATTTGTCAGATCTATACTGTTAAAGCTCTTTGGCTTCAAGGCGGCAAAGACTAATACCCAGCGTCTTGGCGGTGCGCTTCTAGGCGCTGTCGAGGCGATCATATGGATAATTATGGTCACCCTGCCCATCACGGGACTTGTAGGAATTGTAAATAGCGCGTGTGACGAGGTGCTTTCCTCTGACAGAGCGGAGGACGAGAGCTTTGCCACCACCTACGAAGAGTATATAATGCCATTTACTGAGAATCCCGCTTTCAGCTTTATGGATTCTCTCGGAGTACAGACTTTAGCGGACGGAATTGTCACCATCACCATTGACGGCGAGGTGACGAACTTGAGAGACGAGCTGCTGTCGGTGGCGAATATCGGTCTTATTGAGATCCCTGCCCTTGAGGATGCCGATTTTGGCGCGCTTACAGCCGAAAACAAGCTTTCACTTGACAATATCGTGGATGCCCTCGGTCGCTCACCATTTATTTCTTCGGTTATAGCAGGTGTGGTTCAGAGCTCCTCGGGACTAATGAACAGCGATTTTATCCCTCTTGACAAGGCGGGAGATTACGGTCCTTTCCTGGCAAGCCTGGTGGATTTCCTCGAGGGAGTGAGTCGCGAGACACTGCAAAATGACGTAAATACCATAAAGGCGGTTTACTACGCAATTTCCGACAGTAGAGTTATCAAGGAGATAGAGGAAACCGAGGGGGCAGACCTTATGGCTCTCCTACAGGAAAAGCAAAAAGACGGAGATGATACACTACTCGAAATTGTCACAATTCTTCAAAGCAACGAAAGAACTGCGCCGATTATAAAGGCTATGACACAAGCGCTTCTCTCCTCGCTGTCTACTGATATTCAAATGCCCGACGGCTCTACGGTCACGGTTTCCTACGATACACTAAAGGATGATATGAAGGATGTCCTCTCGGTTGACAGAGATAACTACCAGAGCGACGATGAATATATGGACGCGCTTTCCACGGCTCTTGACACCACTCTACGCGATAACGGCATTGAGATAGACGACGAGATAGTAGACTCTATTGCTGAGTATATCGACAGCGAGTATTCAAGCGTCGCCGAGCTTACCGATGAGCAGTTTAACGATATTCTGCTCAATTACTATGATGCGTATCTTGAGTATGTAGAGAGTTGATGCCTTTTTAACAAAAAAATGCTTGTTAGTCGACTAACAAGCATTTTTTATTTGTTTTATCATATTTTTTCGCGGAATTGATAGTCATAGAGCTTCTTATACTCACCGCCCGCCGCGATAAGCTGGTCGTGGGTGCCGCGCTCTACTATGCCGTCCTTATCAAGCACTACTATCTCGTCCGCGTTCTTTACGGTAGAAAGCCTGTGAGCAACCACGATAACCGTTCTGCCGCGTGAAAGCTCCTCAAGTGAGGACTGAATTTGCATCTCGGTGGCATTATCAAGAGCACTGGTCGCCTCGTCGAGAATAAGCAGCTTGGGATTTTTCAGAAAGACGCGGGCAATAGCAATTCTCTGTCTCTGACCGCCCGAAAGCTTCACGCCGCGCTCGCCAACGTGTGTGTCGTAGCCGTTATCGAGAGTGGAGATATATTCGTGAATATTTGCCTTGTTCGCCGCCTCGATAATCTGCTCGTCGGTCACACCGTCGGTACCATAGGCAATATTATCGCGTACCGTACCGTCAAAGAGAAATACCGTCTGTGACACGATGCCGATATTCTTACGCAGGCTGTTCAGTGTTATCTCCCTCGTATCAACACCGTCAAGGAGTATTCTTCCCTCTCCTACCTCGTAGAATCTGGGGATAAGATGGCACAGCGTGCTTTTTCCGCCGCCCGATGGGCCAACGAGCGCAAGCGTTCTGCCCGCGGGAATGTTCAGCGTCAGGTCGGAGATGACCATTCTTCCGTCCTCCTCGGTAGAGTAGCCGAAGGATACGTTATCAAAGACAAGGTCGCCCTTAATATCGGTGATGACAGTCTTTCCGTTATCAGTCTCCTCATCAGCCGCCATTATCTCGCAGAATCTGGAGAAGCCGCTCATACCCTCCTGTAGCTGTTGGAAGAGAGCCACGAAGCGCTGAATGGGATTCAAGAACATGGAAATATAGAGAAGAAATGCGGTGAAGTCCTCTGCCGACAGCTCGCCATTATAGAGGAACAGACCGCCGACCAGAACTATGGTAAGATAAAGCAGATCCTGAAGAAGCTGCATTATGGAGTCGAATGTGCCAAGCGATTTCATCGCCTCGCCTCTGTATTTACGGAAGAGGGCGTTGGTGTTATTGAACTTACAGATCTCGTGCGCTTCGGCAGCGTACGCCTTCGTTTCTCTTATACCACCAACAGAGTTCTCAAGAGTAGAATTGATCTCGGACATCTGCTTGCGCGACGACTTCATCGCAGCGCTCATTTTTCTGCGTGAGAGAACGGTGAACAGAATGATAAAGGGGACTATGGCAAACATAATAAGAGTCAGTGTCAGATTAATGCTTGCAAGCACGGCAAAGGAGCCAATAAACATAAGCACAGCGAGGAAGAGATTCTCGGGACCGTGGTGAGCAAGCTCGGATACGTCCCAGAGGTCGGTAGTAAGTCTGGAGAGCAGATCGCCCGTCTTGTGATCGTCAAAGTAGGAGAAAGGAAGTCGCTCGTACTTCATAAACAGGTCGCGGCGCATATCCGCCTGCATTCTGACACCAACCATATGACCGTAATAGCCGACCACGTACTGACATATTGCCTTCAGGATATACACACCCGCGAGAAAAAGCGCGGAGGTGATCAGGGCGTTTTTGTCCATATCTCCCGTCTCAAAGCCGCCAACTATGCCGCTGGCGATCTTGGGATAAACCAAATTACAAAGGGCTACTATAAGGGCGCAGACCATATCCAGAGTAAACAGCGGAATATGTGGCTTATAGTAGCTTATAAATTTTTTTATCATACCTTAAATCCGTTCTTATAGAGTAATTTCTTCTTTTCCTCGGCATCATCGGTGTCGGGGAGCTTTTTTTCAATAAGAAGCCTTGCGTTTCTTGAAAAATCAACCTCGCCGGAATCCACGAGCGTGCGCAGGACCGCGCTGATATCCGAGGTGGAATAGCCCTTTGATGCGAGGGCGGGAATTATTTTTCTTGGGCCGCGAAGCTTTGAATTTGCCTCGACGAGAATTATGCGCTCGAGCTGACGGCGCTCGTCAATATAGCCGAGCGAGAGCATCTCGGACAGCACCTCATCAATTATTTCCCTGCCAAAGCCTGCGCGATAGAGCTTTGCCCCAAGAGTTTTCTTATTGTTATCCGCAAAGGCGAGAATGGACAGCGCCTTTTTCTTAGCGCGTATCAGCTCGTCGGTATATCTGATCGCCAGCAGCTGCGAATTGTCAAGCTCACTCTCCGCCTCGGGATAGCCGATAGCCTCAAGACAGGCGGCATTTACCGTATAACGGGCAGACTCCCCCTCCTCAGCCACGCCGAGAAGGAGGAGATGTGAGTCCTTGACCTCTCTTATATATTTAAGAGTTGCCATATATTAAAGAATGTCGTCGAAATCCTTGATTTCGAAATCGTCGTCGGTCATAGAGTCTGCATCCTCATCGTTTCCGAGGGACATAACCTTCTCGCGAACGAGAGCCTCAAGCTTGTCCATAAACGCCTTATCCGACTCGATAAGCTTTCTTACGTTGTCCTTGCCCTGACCAAGTCTCTCGCCGTCGTAGTAAAACCAAGCGCCGCTCTTATCAATAATGCCAAGGTTGATGGACATATCAATGATCTCACTTGACTTTGAAATACCAGAGCCGTATAGAATGTCGAATTCTGCGGTCTTGAAGGGGGGAGCTACCTTGTTCTTAACGACTTTACATCTGGTGTGAGAGCCGTAGACCTCGGAGCCGTTCTTCAGCGATTCAACGCGTCTTACGTCTATACGAACGGATGCGTAGAACTTAAGAGCCTTACCGCCTGTGGTCACCTCAGGGTTGCCGTACATAACGCCAACCTTCTCACGAAGCTGGTTGGTAAAGATAACGATACAGTTAGACTTTGCTATTGCGCCCGAGAGCTTTCTCATAGCCTGGGACATAAGTCTTGCCTGCACGCCAACATGGGATGCGCCCATATCACCCTCGATCTCCTGACGGGGAACGAGAGCGGCAACAGAGTCGATTACGATAATATCGATAGCGCCCGAATTTACAAGAGTCTCTGCAATCTCAAGAGCCTGCTCACCGCAATCGGGCTGGGAAACGAGAAGCTCGTTGATGTCAACGCCAAGCTTCTTTGCATATACGGGATCAAGAGCGTGCTCTGCATCAATAAACGCAGCCTTTCCGTCCTGCTTCTGCACCTCTGCGATAACGTGGAGGGCAATAGTGGTCTTACCCGAGGACTCGGGACCGTAGATCTCGGTGATTCTTCCTCTGGGAATACCGCCTACACCGAGGGCAAAGTCAAGCGACAGAGAACCTGTGGAAACCGCGCTTACGTTCATAGCGGTATTCTCACCCAGGCGCATAATAGAGCCCTTGCCGTGCTCTCTCTCTATTCTTGCAAGTACGGTCTCAAGAGCCGCATTCTTATCGCCCGAGGGCGTTGCCTTTTCGGGTGTCTTTTTTGCTTTTGCTGCCATATCTATATTCTCCTTAAATCTTATTTAAAATAATTTCACCGCGCCGAGAGGACGGATGTTAAGCGGCATAGCCGCTCCCTCGCCAAACAGCGAGTCCATAAGCTTAACGTATCCGTCAAGCTCCTCGTTCCTTACAAACGCCTGGATAGTTCCCGCAAAGCCGCCGCCGTGTACCCTGAACGCGCCGCCCTTACCCGAGAGTGCGCCGTCAGTGGCACAAAGAGCAAGAGAAATTCCCTGCTCTATGTGGTTATGGTTGGTGTAAACGTTCTGCAGATACTGATAGGACGAGCGTCCCGATGCAAGAATAATCTCATAAAATCTGTCAAGGTCACCCGATTTAAGCGCCTCTCTTGCACATTCTACCCTGTCATTCTCGCGAACAAAGTGTATGGCGCGCATAAGCGCGCGGTCACCGGTTCTTCTGCGAAGATACGGCACGGCAGAGAGAATATCTGCCTCGGTAAGTCCGCGAAGGTAGGGCTTGCCAAAATGAGCGGCAACCGCCTTCATCTCCGCAGGAACAGAGGCGTAATCCTCGTTAAGGCCCGCGTGGCTGCCACCCGTATTTACGATACAGAGCGAGTAGCCCGCATCGGCAAGCGAAAACTTAACCGACTCAACCACGGGATTTTCATTATCCTCAAAATCAATATAAACGAAACCGCCCACAGCGCAGGCCATCTGGTCCATAAGACCACAGGGCTTACCGAAGTAAACGTTCTCCGAATACTGAGCGTATTTTGCAATTTCTTTATTATCAACCTGACCGCCGTTGTAGAGATGGTTCAGTATATTACCAACCATTACCTCGAAGGCTGCCGAGGAGGAAAGTCCGCTGCCCTTAAGCACCTCGGTGCAGGAATATGCATCGTAGCCGCCAATGGCGTATCCAGCCTTAACAAAGGCATCTGCCATACCTGCGACGAGAGCGCGTGAGGTGAATTTTCTGAACTTGTCGGGTGTGTGAACATCGGAGAGCTTTATCTGATCCTTGGAATAACCCTCGGAGCAGAACCTGATAACATCCTCGTCATTTTTCGACACCACCGCAAGAATATCTCTGTTAATAGCGCCAGCCATAACCTTACCGTGATTATGGTCGGTGTGGTTGCCTATTATCTCACTTCTGCCGGGAACCGAGTATATCTCTATATCTCTGTCCTCACCGTAATTTTGGGTAAAAGCATTGATAGCGGCTATCATACGCTCTCTCGTATGGTCAAGGTCTGCGTAAAGCGCAGAATATTTTTCAAGTCCGCCATCGTTCAAAAGCTTGATAAGCTCATTAGCTCTCATTTGCCCTGTTACCTTCCGTTTTTGTTGAATTCCAATCGAAGCTGACTTGCTATTTCAAGCGCCTCGGCTGTCAGCTCTTCCCCACTACGCATTTTTCCGTCGGGGGTGTCGGCATATATCACCCGCGCGTCCTTCTCATGACGAAACCAGGTGAGCTGCCTTTTTGCATATCTGCGAGTGGCAAGCTTCAGCCTTTCCACCGCACAGTCGAGAGTGCATCTGCCCTCAATGTACTCCACAAGCTCCTTATAGCCTATAGCGGCAGAAGCAGTACCCGAGGATAAAAGTCCAGCTTCATAAAGCGACCTTACCTCGTCGAGAAGTCCCTCTCGCATCATTATATCGACCCTTGTATCCACTCTGCGATAAAGCAGCTCGCGATCATGGAAGTCTATGGTTATCATACCAACAGAAACCTCGCGCTCTCCGCCGCGGCTCTCCTTATCGAGATGCGACTTCGGCTTGCCCGTGGCATCGTATATCTCAAGGGCGCGTATTACTCTTTTTACGTTGTTCTTGTGTATTTTCTCAGCCGATTCGGGATCTACCGCCCGCAGTCTTTCCCACAGTGCAGTGATATCCTCGTCGGTTTTTATCTCAGAGAGAATTTTCTCTCTGTACTCGGGATCGCTCTCGGGTGCATCCTGGGACAGTGCCCTGCTGACCGAGTCGATATATAGTCCCGTACCGCCAACGAATATAGGCAACCTGCCCCTCTCGACGATCTCACGCGCACACGCAATGGCAGAAGCGCGATAACTCTCAACACTGTAGCTCTCGGTGGGAGAAAGAAAATCAATGAGATGGTGAGGCACTCTCACCCTCTCCTCCGCCGTAGCCTTTGCCGTGCCGATGTCCATGCCCTTGTATATCTGCATAGAATCGCAGGATATGATCTCAGCAGAAAGGCGCTCTGCCAGATTCAGCGAAAGCGAGGTTTTGCCCGAGGCGGTCGGGCCTGTTATTGCGAGGGCGAATATCATTTAGTCGCGCCCTCGATCCAAGCGATAAGGTCGGCGAAGACCTCATCACGGTTAGTTTCGTTAAACAGCTCGTGGCGAGCCTCGGGATAGAGCTTAAGCTCTACGTCAGCGCCGTTTGCCTTAAGATTATCATATACAAATCTTACACCCTTACCAAAATCGCCGACGGGATCATTCTCACCGCTGACAACGAGGGTTCGAAGCTGCTTCGGAAAATCGGCAAACCATTTCTTGTCATTACAACCGCCAAGCATATTGAACAGATCCTCATATGCCGCGAGGGTGAAGATAAAGTCATTCTTGGGATTGCCGATTCTGTCGGCTACCATAGATGCATCGCGGGTGAGCCATGCGCCAGGACCCTCGGCAGGATCAAAGCCCTTATTATATCCGCCGTCAGCCAGCGAGCAAACGAACTTCGAGCGATGTCTCTCGCCCTTGAATGCGCGAATGGTCTTAACGACCAGCTTGCCCGCGCCAAGAATGGGATTGGGGCCTGCAGTGCCGTGAATAATAAGTGCGTCAATGCTGTCGGCATACTTCACCGCATAGAGTCTTGCGATAAATGATCCCATACTGTGTCCGAGAAGAACCAGGGGTACGCTCGGGAACTCGGCGCGGAGAATGCCGTTCATCTTATTTACGTCGTCAATTACGTACTTGTAGCCATCACGGCTTGCAAAGAAGCCGTAATCGTCGGGAGTAGCAACGCTGTCACCGTGACCGAGGTGATCATTACCCGCGAGAACGTAGCCCGCCCCGCAAAGCGCATCGGCAAGCAGCTTATATCTGCCGATATAATCGGTCATTCCGTGAGAGATCTGTACTACACCTCGAATATCTCTGTCGGAGGGTATAAACAGCTCTGCGTGGATAGTGTTTTTACCGTCGCTCGACGGGAAAGTGATGTCCTTATGTAGATAATTCATACCGTGCTCCTTTGATTAAAAATTTAAGTTGTTATATTGGATTAATTGGCTAAAAAGGCGTTAATTTCCTCTTCAGTGGGAATAGACGAGCCTGCGCCTGCGCGAGTGATGGTAATGGCTGCGGCAACGTTGCCGTACTTGATAGCCTCCTTGATATCGCCGCCGTTGCGGAGATACTCGAGAGTCATAGCCGCGGTGAATGCATCACCTGCGGAGGTGGGGTCAACCATCTTATCCGCTCTTACTGCGGGGAAGGTGTTATAGCGCTTGCCGTCGTAGAGGAAGGCACCTCTCGCGCCCTGCTTGA
>JAFWXZ010000064.1 GCA_017522795.1 Clostridia bacterium
CACCTTCTTCGTCTTTCCCGTATCGTTCTTACGGATAAGGTCAAGCGTCAGCGGCGAGGAATATGCCGAAGCGTAAAAGTCGCGGGCAACCTCGCTCTCCTCACAGACGGCAGTTATCGCGGTAAGCTCAAGACAAAAGGCAAGCACCGAGCTGTATCCCTCTGCCGCCTCGCGCTCCATTACCTCGTTCTGAAAATCAAACAGCTCGTCAATTATCACCGCATAGAGATGCTCCTTGGTAGGAAAATAAAAGGTGATGTTACCAAGGCTGATGTCAAGCTCCTTTGATATCTTATTAATGGAGGTTTTTGAATATCCCTCGTGGATAAAAAGCCTGGAGGCGAGCTGAATTATCTCAAGCCTCGTGTTCTGCCTTTTGTTGTAAATGTGTGCCATACCTTTGCCTCCGAATTGATTTGAAATCTTGCAATTCGCAAGTTTACTAATAGTAAGTTTACTACAGTATAAAGCATCAAGAACCAAATGTCAATATGTTTAATGTAAAAAATACCCATAAAAGCAAAAAATAGCAAGTTTACTAAAACCTGCCTTAAAGAATTGTATATTTTTACAAATAAAAAAACCGAGGTGCAACCACCTCGGCAATAGGTTTATTAATTTACGTCAAGCCTTTATCAGGCAAGCTCGCCCTTGATAAAGGCGGGAACCTCCTCCTCGGGTATATCAAGCACTACGGCAAATTCCGAAAGGAGAAGTCGGATAGCCTTTGCCCTCGCGTTCTCGTCGGAGAGAAAATTCTTCTTTCCCTCTGCCTCACGGCGCCTTCCGTTCTCGTCGATGGCGTTTATCATAGCGACTATCTGCCTGCGGTCACCCGACTCCATAATCTTTTTAAAGAACTCCTGACGGGCGCGGTTCTCGTTGATCCACTTGATAGGGGGAATATCGCGGCTCTCGTGCAGGAGCGCGATAAGCTCGTCCCTCGTAAGCAGCGGACGCATAGCGGCAACCAGCATCTCGTTATCTACGGGAACGAAGGTAAAGGAGTCCGAGCGGGACAGCGTAGGGCGAAGCACATAGTACTCGCGAGGGGTGTCGATGATAGACTCCTCTCTGATGTCAACTATGGTCATAACGCCGCCTGCACCATACATAATCTTATCGCCGATCTTGTGCATACACTCCCCTCCTCTGCTGTCAAAAATAGGCTTCTTACGTTAGTATTTTACCATATTTTGAGGAAAATTGCAAGAGATAATTTTGACGAAATTTTAAAAGGTGAGCTTAAAACACAAGCTCACCTTTTCTCTGATAAGGATTATTCTACCGAAATAACCTTGTATCCCGCGCCCTCTACCGCCGAGATAAGCGCTTCTCTCGGGCAATCGCCCTTGGGAGTGACGAGCGCCATATCATCCTTGTGGCTTACCTCTGCCGACTCAACGCAGGGAAGCGCAGAAAGCACGTCGCGTACTCTCGCCTCGCAATGAGGGCACATCATACCTTCGATTTTCATTGTGATTTTCATTGGCTTTTTCTCTTTTCTTATATGTTTTTTGTTTTGTTTATTATATTTTGACTTAAAGGTGTTAAGGCGGAGAGCGTTAGTCACCACACAGAATGAAGAAAGGCTCATTGCCGCCGCGCCGAACATAGGGTTCAGCGTAAGACCGAACAGTCCTGCCGCCAGGGGAATGCCGATAAGGTTGTAGCAGAACGCCCAGAACAGATTCTCATGAATGTTGCGCAGCACCGACCGACCGAGGCGAATGGCATCCACTACGTCGGAGAGCGAGTCGCGCATAAGCACCACGTCAGCCGACTCAATGGCAATGTCGGTGCCGCCGCCGATAGCCATACCCACGTCCGCGCGGGTGAGGGCGGGCGCATCATTGATGCCGTCACCCACCATAACGGTGGTGTTTTTCTCCGAAAGGGCGCGGATAGCCGCCTCCTTGCCATCGGGGAGAAGCTCGGTTATTACCTCGTCCACGCCTGCCGCCTTGCCGATAGCCTCTGCCGTGCGGGAGTTGTCACCCGTCAGCATAACCACACGAAGTCCCATAGCCTTCATGTCGGCTATAGCCTCGGCGCTGTCCTCTCTAACCGTATCAGCCACCGCAATAAGACCGAGGGGAGCGCCGTCACGGGTGAAGAACAGAGGTGTTTTTCCCTCGGCAGTCAGCCTGTCGTAATCATCCTTATACGCTGACAGATCGCAGATCGTAGAAATAAACTTATAGCTTCCGCCATATATTTCATTCTGCATATTGCCTTCCCCAGCGAAGCGTGTTGGGGAAGGGGGACCGCCTACGGCGGTGGATGAGGTGCATTCTGAATTCTGAATTTTACAATACACCCCGCTTCCCGCAAGGGCCCTGAAATCGTTGACCGAAATATCCGCCGAATAGCTCTCGGCATAATCGGCAACCGCCTTGGCAAGAGGATGCTCGCTCTGCTTTTCAATAGCGTAGGCGATAGAGAGAAGCTCCTTTTCGGTAGAGCTTTTATCGCAAATAACGCTTACGACCTGGGGCTTGCCGCAGGTTATCGTGCCCGTCTTGTCAAGGGCAACAATCTTTGCCCTGCCCGTCAGCTCAAGAGCCTCGGCAGACTTGAACAGCACGCCAAGCCTTGCGCCAACGCCACTGCCCACCATAATTGCCACGGGGGTTGCAAGTCCAAGGGCACAGGGACAGCTTATTACAAGCACCGAAATTCCGTGGGATAGCGCGCCGCCTACGTCACCGTCAATTATCATCCAGGCGCCAAAGGTGACGAGGGCGATAAGAATAACCGCAGGCACGAAAATGCCCGAAACTCTGTCGGCGATCTTTGCTATAGGCGCCTTGCTTGCCGAAGCGTCCTCTACCATTCTGATAACCGAGGCAATGGCGGTATCGTCGCCCACCTTGGTCGCCTCGCATCTCATAAAGCCCGAGGTGTTCTGCGTGGCGGCGAGTATATGGTCGCCTACCGATTTATCCACGGGGACAGACTCGCCCGTCAGGGCTGACTCGTCAATGCTGCTGTGTCCCTCAAGGACAACTCCGTCCACGGGCACAGACTCGCCCGGGCGAACAAGAAATACGTCACCAACGCGCACCTCTGCGGCGGGGATAGTAAGCTCCCTTCCGTCTCTTACAACGGTTGCGGTTCTTGGCGCAAGCTTCAGCAGACTGTTGATAGCGTCGGTGGTTTTGCCCTTTGCCCGCGCCTCGAGCATTTTGCCCACAGTGATAAGTGTGAGGATCATTGCCGCCGACTCAAAATAGAGCTGATGCAGGTAGTGGTCGGGATGCTCTGCGGCACTCATCATCAGGGTGATGGCAATGCTATATATATATGACACGCCGGAGCCGAGAGAAACCAGGGTATCCATATTTGGCGAGCGGTTAATAACCGCGCGGATTCCGCTGATAAAGAAGCGCTGATTTATCACCAGCACAAGTCCCGAGATAAGCATTTGCAGTATTGCTATTGCTACGGCATTGCCCGATAGCAACGCAGGCAGGGGCCAGCCCCACATAACGTGTCCCATAGAGAGATACATAAGCGGAACGAGCAGGGCCACCGAGGCGATAAGCCGTGCGGTTATGCCCCTTTGCTCGTCCTTTTGACTATTATTATTTACATTTTTCTTGTTTTCAGCGCCCTTGGGGCTTGCGCCGTAGCCTGCCTTTTCCACCGCGGCAATTATTGCTTCATCGGTGGCAGTACCCTCCACGGTCATTGAATTGGTAAGCAGATTTACCGAGCAGGAGCTTACTCCCTCGGTTCCCGATACTGCCTTTTCCACCCTTGCCGAGCAGGCGGCGCAGCTCATTCCGCTAACGTTATAGCTTCTCATATTTTCTTCCTACCTCATAAGCTTCTCGACGACCTTGCAAAGCTCGTCTGCGGTCTCGGTCCTGCCGCTCTTTATATCCTCAACCACACAGCCATTTATATGCTGAGCGAGCAGAACGGTGGCAAATGAGCTGATAGCAGCCTGCACCGCCGATACCTGTGTAAGTATGTCCACGCAATAGGCGTCCGAGTCGATCATTCCGGATATTCCGCGTATCTGTCCCTCAATGCGACTAAGGCGGTTTTTCAGCGCGCGAAGCTCCTTTTCGTCCCTTGCGCGAGTCCTGCCGCAGCATTCAACCGAAGCGGGCTTTCCCGAAACGCAATGCTCGCAGACCTTTATTTCCTTTACGTTTTCCATATTTTTCTCCCAAATTATTTTTTTACACCTATATTATATACCCCCATAGGGTATTTGTCAATAGGATTATTGCAGGAAAAGGAAAAAGACGGAGAGTTATCCTCTCCGTCTTAAAATAAATAATTCATCTATAAATGTTAGTAATTAGTCTATAGATAATCGGGGCAATTCCCGCGGGGCGTGCAGATTTTAAGCAAAATTTTTCGAACGCGACCCGATGGCGTATTTACATACGTCGAGCGTGGACGGTGGGTGAATTATGCCAAAATGTACCGACCTGATTTATATAAAGTTCTGATCGTTGATCGTCAGCTTAAATGCCAGCCCCAGCATATCTGCCGCGCGGCAGCAGAGCGTCATACGCTCGAGGAAAATCTCAAAATAGTTCATTATAGAGCTTATTTCGGTGTCGATGCGAAGGATAAGGCGGATGGTGCCTTCGGCGGTATTTATCTCAAGGTCGGAGTCCACAACCGAGTAGTTTACCCTGTCGTGAATGTCAAATGTGGCGGGATCATGATTGCGCACGCGGCTGCGGCGCACGTCGGACTTGTCCGCTAAAATCAGGGCGGCGGCAACCTTATTCACAGGCACGCCAGTGCCCTCGTCGTGATTTCCGATAGCCGTGACGACGGTGGCGATCTCCTCGGCAGGCATACCCATCCTATCAAGGATACGGAAAGCCATCAGCGCGCCCGACTGTGAATGCTCCGAGCGGTTGACAAGGTTGCCGATATCGTGGAGATGTCCCGCGATCCTCACAAGCTCCACCTCTCGCTCGGTCGCGCCAACTTCGGCAAGGATCTCGGCAGCTCTGTGCGCTACAAAGCCCACGTGGGCAAAGCTATGCTCGGTGTAGCCGAGGGCGGCAAGCGAGCTGTCTGCCGCGGAAATATAGGCGCGGATCTCCGCGTTTTCTTTTATCATATCATAAGTAATCATAAGAACCTCTTTTTTAGTTTTACAGTTTTATTATACATCTTTTCTATTACTTATGCAATAAGAAAAGCAAAAAAACTCCCCGAGGATATCGGGGAGCAGATTAAATAAAGGCATCCATTATCAGCATAATGCAAAAGCCGAGCAGAATAAAGTAGGCAGCCCTATGCTCTCCCTCGCGGGAGTGGGTTTCGGGTATCATCTCGTCGCTGATGACGTAAAGCATACTGCCGCCCGCGAGGGCAAGGATGAATGGCAGAACCGCCGAGGAAATATGAACGGCAAAATAGCCGATAAAAGTGCCTACCACCTCTATAGCGCCCGTCATAGCGGCAAGAAGAAAGGTGCGCCAAGGTCTTACACCAACGCCGAGCATAGCCACGATGACTGCCATTCCCTCAGGGATATTTTGCAGGGCAATAGCGGTGGCGATAAATATGGCGTTGCCCACGTCACCCGTGCCAAAGCCCACCCCAGCCGCGATTCCCTCGGGAAGATTGTGGATGGCGATAGCCGCCACGAACACTATTACACCCCGAAGCCTTTCACCGCCCTCCGATGAGGAAAGCGCGGGCAGCCTGCAAAAGCGGATCAGCAAAAAGTCGAAAAAATGCACGCAGAGCGCGCCTGTGAAAATACCTATAATCGTCACGAAAACGCCAAAATCTCCCCCATATTCAAGGGATGGAAGAATAAGTCCGAGCATAGCCGCCGCCAGCATTATCCCTGCGGCGAGCGACATCACCGCGTCGTTTGCCGCCTTGCCGGTCTTTTTAAAGAGCAGCCCCACCACCGCGCCAAGAACCGTCGCGCCACCGACACCGAGAGCCGTAAGTAATACAATTTCCACTTTAAAGTCTTTTCCTTTGTAGTCTTTGGAGAGTGTACTTCTCCCGATATTCATTATATGAAAATAAACAAAAACGCGATACAAAAAATCCCCGATAATCTGCATTTTAAGCAAAAATCGGGGATTTTGTCAAGTTTTATTTACTTTCATAGCAGTTTTTGAGCCTTTGAGTTAAACAACTCTGAACTCTGCACTCTATCTAGCGCACTCCTCCATAATAAACGCCTCAAGGGAGTCGCCCTCGCGGATGTCGTTGAACTTCTCGATACCGACACCGCACTCGTAGCCCGCGTTTACCTCCTTAACGTCGTCCTTGAAACGACGGAGAGAGGAGATCTTATCCTCAAAGATAACGATACCGTCACGAACGATACGGATCTGCGCGTTTCTTGTGATCTTACCGTCCTGGATATAGCATCCTGCGATGATACCGACGTTCGGAACCTTAATGGTCTGGCGAACCTCTGCGTGACCGAGGAGAACCTCCTTATATGTGGGAGCAAGCAGACCCTTCATAGCCGCCTCGATCTCATCAATGATCTCATAGATGATACGGTGGGTACGAATGTCGACCTTGTTTCTCTCGGCGCTGTCAAGCGCATTTCTGTCGGGACGAACGTTGAAGCCGCAGATAATAGCGTTGGATGCTGCCGCAAGCATAACGTCGCTCTCGGTGATACCGCCGACCGCGGAGTGAATAACAGAAACCTTAACCTCCTCGTTAGAGAGCTTGAGCAGAGATGCCTTAACCGCCTCAACAGAGCCTGCAACGTCAGCCTTAACAACGATATTAAGAGTCTGGACACCTGCGGCGATCTGACCGAACAGCTCGTCAAGGTTAACTCTGGAGTTGGCGGCGAGGATCTCCTGACGGAGTCTTTCTCTTCTCTGCTCTGCCAGGTTCTTCGCCATTCTCTCGTCCTCAACCGCATTAAGCTCGTCGCCTGCCTGGGGAACGTCGTCAAGACCAATGATCTCAACGGGAACGGAGGGGCCTGCAACCTTTACGTTCTTGCCCTTATCGTCCACCATTGCACGAACTCTACCGACCGCATTACCTACGATAACGTAGTCGCCCTGGTGGAGAGTACCGTTCTGTACGAGGACGGTGGCAACGGGGCCGCGTCCCTTATCAAGCTTGGACTCGATAACAAGACCTGCAGCGCGGCGCTTGGGATTTGCGCGAAGCTCCTTTACCTCGGCTACTAAAAGCACGTTTTCAAGAAGATCCTCAATACCCATCTTGGTGTGAGCCGAGCAGGGTACGCAGATAACGTCGCCGCCCCAAGCCTCGGGAACAAGCTCATACTGGGTAAGCTGATTAAGAACGTTGTCGGGATTAGCAGTAGGCTTATCCATCTTGTTAATTGCTACGATAATATCAATGCCGGCAGCCTTTGCGTGGTTGATAGCCTCAACGGTCTGGGGCATTACGCCGTCGTCAGCGGCAACAACGAGAATTGCAATATCGGTGGACTTCGCACCTCTCATACGCATGGCGGTGAACGCCTCGTGACCGGGGGTGTCAAGGAATGTAATGTCCTTGCCGTTTGCCTTAACTCTGTACGCACCGATAGCCTGGGTAATACCGCCTGCCTCGCCGCGTGTGACGTTGGTGTGTCTGATAGCATCAAGGATAGAGGTCTTACCGTGGTCAACGTGACCCATTACGCAGACTACGGGAGCGCGCTCGATGAGATCCTCCTCGCTGTCCTCTGCCTCGGTAAAGAGCTTCTCCTCGATGGTGACAACGACCTCCTTGGTCACCTTAACGCCAAACTCGTCGGCGATAAGCTCCGCGGTGCCGTAGTCGATAAGGTCGTTGAGACCCTTCATCTCGCCCATAAACATAAGCTTCTTGATAACCTCAGCGGCGGTCTTTTTCATTCTGGATGCAAGCTCGGAAACGGTGATCTCATCGGGAACGGTGATCTCAAGCTGCTTGTTTCTCGCGCGCTCGGCCTCCATTCTCTTGATCTTTTCCTGCGCTGCTCTCTCCTTATCCTTAGCGCTCTTCTGATTCTGTCCGCGGTTGTCCTGCTTCTTCAGCTTCTGCTTCTGCGCCTTGGAGTCGCCGCCGTTAAGGATAGAATAATAGTGATCGTTGTATCTGTCGTCGTACTTGGAAAGGTCAACGTCGCTGGTTCTGGTGTCAACCACGCGGGTCTTTGCCGCGTTGCCTGCTCCTGCCTCGCCACCGATGTTTACGCCGCCCTTTACGCTGGACCTGTCAAAGGTAGGAGTGATGGTCTTGAACTGCTGCTTCTGCGCCTTCTTCTCCTCCTTCTTCTGCGCCTTGGGAGCGGGTGCGGGAGCGGCAGTCTTCTGCGCCTCCATCTTCTGCTGCTTCTCAAGCGCTGCCTTCTGCGCGGGAAGAACCGCAGGCTGCTTAACCTCTACCTTTCCGATAGGAGTGGGAACGGTGGGTCTTTCGGGCTGCTTATTCTGTACCTGCTGATTTACAGGCTTTTTCTGCTCATCTTTTCTTCCCTCGGGCTTCTGCCACTGGGAATTGGGATTACGGAAGCCCTGCGCCGCTCTGTTCATATTCTCAGCCTTCTTTGCAAAGGGATTCTCCTGGGGAGCTGCGCTGTACTTATTGAAGCCGCGGTTGTCGCGGTTATCTCTGCCACCGCGGTTATCACGGTTATCGCGACGGTCCTTGCTCTCAGGACGGTTGTTGCTCTGAGGCTGATTCTTTCTGTCGGGCTGCTGTGCAGGCTTCTTGTCTGTTGCGGGCTTTGCCGCAGACTCCTGCTGAGGCTTCTTCTCGGGAGCGGGCATCTTGGGCGCCTGAGGCTTTGCCTCTACGGGAGGGATCTTATCTGCGGGTACAGCAGGCTTTTCATCCTTCTTCTCCTCCGCGCTCTTGATACTCGAGCGTCCCTCGCGGTATGCCTCAAGATCCTTTATCTGATTCTTGGTGGTGATGTGGTTGAGGAAAAGCTCGAACTCGTCGATATCGGCGCTTCCGCCGCTTTTTTTCTCCACACCAAGCTCCTTGAACGCGTCAAGAACATCCTTGCTCTTTATATCGAAATCCTTAGAAATCTGTGTAATTTTAATGGGTGTATTGGTCATAGGAATCACCGTTTCCTGATGGGAAACTCCCTTTCTGTTAATTTATGACGGCTCGCCTTGGTCGTCGGACAATGTTGCTTTTTTTATCTCGTCTGCAAAGCGATCGTCATTTATCGCCACTGCGGCAGGTGCATAGAGCTTGCCGAGAAGTCGTCCCAGCTCGCCCGAATCTATGTTAACGGTAATTGCGCTGACGCCGTAAAACTCTGATTTGGTGAGAAGCTTTTTCTTAGTTCCCTCCGAGGCGTCATGAGCTACCAGGACAAGGCGGGGTTTCATCCTTCCCTGCTTTGCCAGAGCGGTGCATACCGATTCTGTGCCTATTACCAGCCTGCCCGCCCTCATAGCGAAGCCAAGCATACCGATAAGGCGTGTATTTTTCTTGTTATCCAACCGTCAGTTCCTCTTCCATTTTCTCATACAGCTCCTCAGAGATGGCAACGCCAAGAGAGGTTTCGATGCGTCTTGACTTCCTTGCCTTCTTAAGGCACGAGGCGCTCTTACAAATATACGCGCCGCGGCCGTTTTTCTTTCCCGTAAGGTCGAGAAGAATCTCACCCTCGGGTGTGCGGAGAACTCTGATGAGAGTATTTTTCGGGAAATGCTCGCCGCATCCCGTGCATCTTCTGGTCGGTATTTTACGAACAGCGTCAGCCATAGCCTTACGCCTTTATGTCGATCTTGCAGCCTGTAAGACGCGCAACCAGCTTCGCGTTCTGGCCCTCCTTACCGATGGCAAGAGAGAGCTGCTCGGGAGCAACTGTCACACGGCAGGTGCGCTCATCCTCAAGGTAAACGTCAAGCACCTTGGCAGGAGAAAGAGCCTCTGCAACGTACTCGCAGATATCATCGCTGTACTTGATGATATCGATCTTCTCGCCTGCGAGCTCCTTGAGGATCGCGTTGATTCTCATAGAGTTCTTACCGATACAGGAGCCTACTGCCTCAACGTTCTCGTCGCGGGAGTAAACTGCGATCTTGGATCTTGATCCTGCCTCGCGGGCAACACCCTTGATAATAATGGTGCCGTCAGCGATCTCGGGAACCTCAAGCTCAAAGAGGCGCTTTACAAAATTGGGATGAACTCTCGAAAGGGTGACGATAGGACCTCTGGTCTCGCCCGACTTTACCTCGGAAACGAACACCTTGATTCTATCACCTACGTCATAGCTCTCACCGGGGATCTGCTCCTCGCGGAGAAGAGTTGCGTAGCCTGTGCCTGTGTCAAGGATAAGGTTGCCGTTTGTGGTATCAACCTTATCAACGATAGCGGTGATGATCTCCTCGCGCTTTTCCTCGTACTCTCTGGTCATTCTCTCGCGCTCTGCGGTGCGGATAGCCTGAACTATCATCTGCTTACCTGCCTGGGCGGAAAGACGGCGGAAGTCCTTGGTCTTAAGCTCGGTCTCAACGATACCGCCAAGCTTATGACGGCGGGAGAGCGCCTTTGCAGCGGTGTAGCCGATCTCGCAGTTGTCATCATAGACCTCTCCGTCGGGAACTACCGTTCTCTGCTGGAATACTCTCATATCCTTTTTGTTGGGATCAAGCTGTACGCGAATAACAGTTGTGGGGCCGACCTCACGTCTGCAAGCATTTGCGAGAGCGAGCTCGATCTGGGAGATCATATACTCCTTTGAAATACCGTTTTCCTTTTCCAAAAGGTCAAGGGCGGTGAAGAAATCTGCGTTCATTTTTCCGTTGTACCACGTATTTTATACGTTCCTTTCCTATTTAGTGATATATGTTTATTTAATTGATTTCAATATCAGTCATCAAAGAACACGGTGGTGAGCTTTGATATTTCGCTTTGGGTGAGGATAACCTCGCCGTCTGCCTCGGTTATTGTGATTTTTCCGTCCTCAAAGGCAGAAATGATGCCCGTGACTACCTTTTTGCCCTCCTTTGCGGTAAAGAGCTTTGCCCGGACTCGCTCGCCTACAGAGCGTCTTATATGCTCCTCTGTGCGAAGCTCGCGCTCCACGCCGGGAGAGGAAACGTCAAGGTAATAAAAGCCCTCGATAGGATCGCACTCGTCAAGAATGGGATCGATCGCGCGATGTACCTTCTCGCAGTCCTCAATGTTGATTCCTTCAGGCGAGTCGATGGTGATCTCAAGGTGATAATCCGCGCCGACCTTGGAATAGGTGATGTCCCATATGTCGTAGCCAAGACCTGTTATTGTGGGCTCGACCGCCTCTCTCACGGTTTCTCTGATGCTTTTTTTCATTACCCGTTTCCTTTCTTTTTTAAAAGAATTTTCATTCTGCATTCTGCATTTTGCAGTTAATTCTTGCAATACATTAAGCGTTTTTGGAAGTCTGCTTTGCAGACCGCTCGCAAATCCCAACGCGAGCGCGAAAAGGCACCGAGCAGCGAAGCTATGTTAGAGCTAATTAAATGCTGCTCAGGTTTTGCATTTTGCATTTGCTTTTTCGCCCGCGAAAAAGCATTGTGAAGGGGCTGTCACTTTCGCGACAGCCCCATAAAACACTATTTACTGTATGTATTATAACATACACTTTCGGAAAATGCAATAGTTTTTCCGAAATTTATTTTCGGCTATTAAGCCTTGAAGTCGTTAGGCGCCTTGCCTACCTTATGCTGACGCTTGCCGAGCTTAGAGTTGCCGGTAGCCTTAGCATACTGCTTCATAACCTTCTCCATCTCCTTGGTGAGCTCAAGTCTCTCAAGCTCAAGAGCTTCTGCCATACCTGCGCGAGTCTTGATTGCCTCAGTGTGCGCAAGATTTGCGGGATTCTTCTTAGCCATTATATTTTATCCTCCAAAAATTATTTAATTAAGTTAACTAACGCGCTGATATCGACGCCATTGGACAGTAGCTTAAGTACTGCGAATCCTACTAACAAAATGAGCAGGATCAGGAGCAATGATATCCACCAAAACGTCGTGTCCATCCTTCAAACGCGAGTCTTGATCTTCTTGATCACCCAGTTGATGTCCTTGGTGTTCTGCTGGATAAGCTTCTTAAGATTCTTTTCGTCTCTCTTGAGAGCCTTCTTCTCACCGGAGTTCTTATACTCCTTGGTCTTAAGACGGTACTGGGTAAGTGCGAGGGTAGAGGATGCCTCTACGTTGCTGTTGAGGATACCGTAGAGTCTCTGCTTCTCACCGCTGGATGCGGGAAGACGGAAGATCTTCTTAGCAACCTTCTGGTTCTTGTTTACATACTTCTCAGCCGCGTCGGACTTAACCTGGCGCCACTTCTGGTTGATGGATACGCCGTCAAGGGTAACCTCAGAGCCGTTGTAGATGGAGAGAAGCTTGGAGTTGATCTCGTCTCTCTTATTAAGGAGAGTCATCATCTCGGTACGAAGGGAAGCGATCTTAACTCTGTCAGCTCTCTTCTTAGCCTTCATGGTCACGGGATCGTTGGTGATAACTGCGTAGTAACGGGAGTTATCCTTCTCCTCATACTTGAGAGCTTCCTTATGAGCCTTCTGAGCATCCTTGATTCTCTTGTTAGCGGACTTCTTGAGGGACTTCATGTCGAACTGATTCTTGCCGAATCTGTAGTAGGACATATCCTTCTGGCTCTCAAGGAGAGAGATCTTGAAATCATAGCCCTTGGTGACTACGGAGAGGTCCTTGTTAGCCTGCTCTGCAACCTTCTCCTCAAGCGCGGACTTCTTAACGACTTCCTTGCTCTTCTTAGCGTGCTTCTTGGTTGCCTTTGCTGTTGCTACGGAAGCTGCTGCAGCTGCTGCTACTGCTGCAACGTCAGCGTCGCTGTTTCTTGCGGTACCGTCGTTAGCGGTGTAGGAGATAGCGGGAATGGGAGTGTAAGCCTTGCCTGCAAGGATGTCCTCGGGAATGGACTCGGAAGCGCGGGTAAGACGGCTTCTGGTAAGAGTCTCGTACTCGTCAACGATTGCGTTGTAAGCTGCGATCTCATTAGTAAGGTTCTTCTTGATAGCCTTAACTCTCTTAGCGTCCTCAAGCTTGTTGCAAACGTGAAGGTTCTCAGCAAGTCTCTCGATAACGTATCTCTGGTAGGTGAGGCAGTTGATGATGAGGAGAACCTTGTTGTAGCCGGTAGCCTCGTCCTTCTGCTTGGTGGTTGTCTCGAGTCTGGTTCTTACGTTGTCAAGAGCCTTGTCGGATCTCTCGAGATAATTCTTAAGCTCCTTCTCGTCAAGGATGCTGATGTTTGCGTTGTACGCATTTGCGGTAGAAGCAACGGGAGTACCTACTGCTGCGATGCCGTAGTTGTTGCTGCCTGCCATGATCTCGTCGGGAAGATCGTAAGAAACGGTAGGAGCCTTCTCACCGGACAGCTTGTTGTAGTCGCCTACAAGGCTGTTGTACTTCTTGATCTGCGCTGCAAGATCCTTCTTTACGCTCTTTGCGCCCTTCTTGTCACCGCTGTCACGGCAAGCTGCAAGCTCGTCACACATCTCAATAAGGATCTGCTTCTCCACTGCAATGCTCTCAACAAGAAGTTCTACTCTGGTCTTCTGCTGTACTTTACTCATTGTAATTCTCCTTCCGGGAGCGACTCATCGCTCCCTTCAAATTTAAATATTTATTTTTTTGGTTAACTGAATTAAAAGGGTTTATTGATTGTCAATAAACTAAATGATCATATCGTCCTCTGCAAGAACTCCAATGATCCTGCGGCGATCCTTGCCGCCAAGCTGATCTACAACGGTGATAACGTTCTTCGAGAAGATTTCCTTTCTTCCCGCGCCGATATCGAACTGAGCTATACCCTGTATCAGATCGCGCTTAAGCTCGTATTTCTCGTTCTGAGTGGGCTTAATGTCGGTCTGAAGGAAGCTGATAAGCCTGCTCATCGCTCCCTCAAGGAAGTCGACGGCGATCTGATTGTCAGATCCTGTAAGATTGATGCTGTTTATGATCTGGTTGATCTCATCAACGAGAGTTCCAAGCTCTCTGCCCGGGAGAGTCTTGCCAACCTCGTGATTATCAACCCTCTCTACAAGCTCTCTGACGTAAACGAAGTTCTGAAGCTCGTTCAGAACGTGAACGTCGCCTGAAATCAGCTTGTCAATAAGAGTGGTGGTTTCTACCGCCTTGATCGGTACTCTGAGCTTCTCAGAGAATATCTCTGCTCTCTTATTGTAGTCGTTTACTGTGGCGATAAGCATCTTCTTCGCCGTGGTGGACTTAGGCTTCTGACGAAGCTTCTCGCAGGCAAGGAGCAATCTGTACTGCTCTGTGACGAAGCAGTCGAGCATTGCGCCGTAGCGGTTGCGCTCCACGTCTCTTGCGCCGTAGGTGATAAGCCAGATGTTTCTCGTAATAAGGAGGAAGCAGCTCGCTATCAGCAGCACAAGGCTGTAAACGAATCTGATAAGAAGGAACAGGATCGGCAGGGCTGCAAATGCAACTCCGATCATTGCGTATATCCTCAGCGCCTCGCTGTTGTAGAAGAAGATTCCTGCAATAGCGGTGGATACTGCAAACGCCATAACTACTATCCAGTAGACAACCTGATCGATTCTCAGGGCTCTGTAAATAAGCTGGCGGATACGCATATTGTAATCAATGCGGAAGTTTCTTGCCAGGTAGCTGCGAAGTGCCTTATGTACCTTGGACTGATACTTGATAGGATCGCTCGCCACTCCGACTGCGCGGAGGGTGTTGTTGTTATAACGACGCATCGAGCGCGCCTTTTCGTATCGGATTCGGTAATGTCGGTACTCGTTGTCCTGACGTCTTAGGTAGGTTCTTGCAGACCGCTTCATGATCACCTTTGTCACAAGCGACAGCACCTTTGCCTTCTTGCCGCGCTTATAATTGCGCTCGATGGAAGGAATGGTAAACCACTTTGCCCAAAGTCTGCTGAAGGGGCTAACGTATCTTAGCGCGCCCGACTTAGCGTAATCAACGAGTCTGTCGTATATCTTATCCGTCGTAATAGAGGGTGCGCTGTCGTCCAGCTTTACTCTGTTACGGAGGCTAAGAATCGGGGGTACGGGAGGACGGTCGGTCTTACGGAACACGATGGTATCGGGAATCGTAAGCGAGAGCTGCTCGAGCTGCATGTGACGCTCACGTCCGGAGTTATACTCCTTGACCAGATTGTTATACAGCTGGATGTCCTCGTGGAGCCAAGCGCTCCATACTCTCTGCGAGCGTCTGATGCCGGTTTTCGTTGCCGAATAGAGCCTCTTACACTCGATCTCAATAATGCCGCCGACTCTCGCAATGTGCTGGAGAGCCAGAGCATCGGTTGCTTTAACTTTAGTATTGACTATCTCAAGGAACTCGTCCCTCGGAGGAAGCAGGCAGCGCAAGAAGCCACGGGGCCTCAAGGTAAGCTTTCTCATAAACCATACGTTGATCTCGCTTCCAACCAGCTTCCACCAGTTAGCCACGTTATCAATACTGGTCATGCTCCTTGCTCTGAGCGATCTTCTGAATCTCTCCTCAATAAGCTTGGTCTCAAGATCAAGGGGAGTTTCAACCTCACAGCCCGAGTGAATATCCTTGGCGTCCTCCTCGGCATCGTCCACGTATCCGCTGTCAATACCCAGGCGGTTAATGCCCGAATAGGGATCGGCAACATTTGCCGCGCCGAGCATCAGCGAATCCTGACCTACCGTACCTGCATCAAGCGCAACCGACGTATCGGTTCCCGCCAGCATCATAGGCGTACCTGTGAAGGGAATGGAGGTCTCGCCGGTCTGGCTGAAGCCGATAAGGGGAACTCCGCCGGGTGTCATACCCAGCATCGTCATACCGTCAAAGTCAGCCTTCAGGAAGGGAACGCCCATATCGGTAGCATAGCCCATAGCTCCTACCGACATAATGGGTGCGGCACCCTTAGCGACGGCAGAGCCCGACGTACCCGTATAGAGTCCGTAGCCGTGCCACTTGTCGCCGACGGTTCTGTCAATACCGTCTACGGTTTCGATAACCTCCCTGCAGCAAACTATCTCAGGGAACTTTATCATCCTGCCGTATCTGATGATCTCGTCAGCCACCGAGGTGGAAACCTGGGAGAACTTAACTCCCACCATCTCCGACAGCTTCTCCGCCGTCTTGTTATGCGCAGTGATGGCGTCAATGAATTTCTTCTTATATCTGACGAGAACGTTAGGTGTGAATGTAATTCTGCCGTAGCTGCGGTACTTGAGAAGCACCTTGTTGATACCTTCAAGTCTTTCTCTCTCAAGAACCAGTCGCTCGAGCATAAGCCTTGCGGCGTTGCGGCTCGTGCAGTCCTTGGAGTATCTAAGCTTCAGGCGGTATACCTTACGGCTGAATTTCGCGTTTATGCTATACAGCTTCTTCTGATAGGAAGCGCTGTGTCTGTCCTTCTCGTGAACGACCGTTTCAAGAGCAAGGATCTTAGCATCACGCTCGTCGTTAAGCTTTTTAAGCTTAAACTCATATTTTCTCTGTTTTGCGTCGTTCTTGCTCTGTCTGCCTTCAACGCCCGCCTTAGAGAACAGAAGCGACTCGTCAACGAACCAGATCTCTGCGTTGACATACATCCTGTTCCACCAAGCTCTGATGGGCTGTGTCCAGACGAACAGATGCTGCCAGAAGCCGATGGGATGCCACCAGGAAACGGCGGGAAGATCGTCGGTCATAACGTCGAATACGAAGGGAACGTTGATAACCGTGGTCTCTACCGAGCGGTTTTCGGTCAGCCTGTAGTGGTGCATCATAAGAGGAGTGTAAACTCCCGAGCGCCACAGTCTCGGCTTCTCGTAGGTGGAATCCTTAAGAGGATCCTTGGGGAATACCTCTATGTAATTATCTTTATATGTAATGATCGGAACTTTAAGCTTATCGGCGGTTTCAGCAAGCTCCTTTGCGGTAGCGATGCTGATACGAGAGAACTGCTCGCCAACTATTGTGGTGTAGTCGATCGCTCTGCCGTTGTAAAGCTCAATGAGCTTGTAAAGCGCTCTGCTATGGCTGCGCGCCGCATCATTTCGGTTCAGTCTTGCGTGGACTGCAATAGCAATTCGTCTTACCTCAATGAGATTTGCGATAACTCTCAGATTCTCAATGAGGGCGGTGACAACGCCGTGCTCATCAAAGGCTCTCGATATCGCGCGCTCGGTAACCTTACGCGCACGCTTGAAGTATTTGATCGCTCTGTCGCATCTGACCTCGAACTGCTCAAGCTCGTCTGCGGTCACGACCAAGTCGGCCGAATCGCGAAGCGACTCCAGCATAACCTTAGCCACCGCGGAGGCTCTGTCGACTATTGCCGACTCCTCGGAAAGACTTGAGGTGTCCTTGATCTTGCTCTGTCCGTCAAGCACCTTGCCCGAGTTCTCACTATAGCCCTGCTCGTCGGGAACAATCTCCTCGGCAACAGCCATACTGATGCGTCTTGCATTATCGCCGACGTACTCGATAAGATCGCGCTTATAAGCTACTACGGGGAATGCTATCTCCTCACCCCTGCAGGTCTGCTCAATAAGACCTACGGGAAGCTGATCAAAGGTTGTACCGGTTGCGTTAGAGGTGATCTCAGCGCACTTGTTATAGGAGCTTATCGCATTGGCGAAGAATCTCTCCGCCGCCTTTCTCTGCGAGTAGCTTCCTGCGCGGTATGTCGCGCGCATGTACTCGTATGCGAGAACAAGCTTCTCTCTCTCAAGCGCCATACGGTTGACCGTAAGGCCGAGTCTGGTTCTGGCAAAGGCGCTGCCCGCTCTTGCGGTTTTGATGCCCGAGAGCTGCTTGCCGTACTTGATGCCGATAGCAAATACTCTGTTCTTGTATTCCTCTGTCGCGCGGTCTGCGAGAGGCGTGCTCTCCTCCAGTGCGCGAAGCTCGTTTTCATATTTCTTGCGGGAGGCTCTCAGCAGAGTGATCTGCTTGTTGATAGAGGCGCACTCCTTACCGATCCTTCTGTTGCCGCGCTTTATCTTACGGGCGAATGACCAGCAGCTAAGCTTTCCGCCGGGCGCCTTGACCTCAAAGAGAATATCCTCTGCACTGAGTGCGGGAGTGATAGGCATTACGGTTGCCTTGTCCTCTCGGCTAAGCTCCTCGTCGGGAAGAAGCTGAACGTATCTCTCTATGTAGGTAAGCTGTGGAACGACCGCCAGCGACTTACCCGAAGCGATATTCTCGGGCAGGAAGGTGGACATTCTTGTAAGCTGCTCGCCTGTGAGAGCCGAGTAATTGATTACAAGCTCGTTGTATCTGTCGATCTCACGGTGGAGCGATACGCGCGCATCCTTAATGTAATCGTAAGCTTCGATTCTTACGAAGTTTTCTAAGTTATTACACTTGACCTCAAGTATTCTGCCGCAAATCTTGATTAAACCTGCGAGTATTGCAGGCGATTCCTTTTCGTCGCGGTTGGCATCGAGAGTTTTCTCGCCTGCCTTAAGAGCAGACTCAAAGCTTCTGATAGCATCCTTGCTATGCTTTGTATAAGCATAAAGACTAAGCTCGTCGTTCGTAAGCCTTGCGCCCTCTGCCTTGATAGCCTCGACCACATCATCATAGATGATGAGATCCTCGGGATCAACGTCGTTTCTGTCATCCTCAGGCTCATACTCGTCACTCTCCTCGGACTGCTCCTCGGACTTGCTTTCCTCTCCGGGAACCTTCAGGAATATGTTTCCGTCCTCGTCCACGCCGATCTCAAATTTGCCAAGATCGTCGTCGGAGATCTCGCCGTGATCCTCTGCCTCGGCGGGTTCCTCATCGGACTCCTCGGCAGGTTCGTCAGCAGACTCCTCGGCAGGCTCGTCAATAAGCTCGTCAGCAGGTGCTTCCTCCGTGGGTTCTTCCGCGGAAGCCTCTTCTACCGCTTCGGGTACTTCCTCAGTAGGTTCTTCGGGAGCTTCTAACTCTGAACTCTCCTCCTCGGGAGCTTCAGTGGGCTCTTCCTCAGGAATTGCTTCCTCTGTGGGAGCTTCTGATTCTGCATTCTGCATTCTGTCTTCTGCATTATCTTCGGCAACCTGCTCGGTTACCTCGGGAGCTTCTTCCGCAGGAGCTTCAGCAACCTCTTCGGGAGCTTCTTCCACGGGAATTTCTTCTTCCGCAGGAGCTTCGGCAACCTCTTCGACTACCTCGGGAGTTTCAGTAGGCTCTCCTACCTCATCCACCGCAAGCGGTCCCCCTTCCCCAGCAGGGAAGGCTTCTTCTGCGGTAGCCTCTAATTCCGAATTCTGAATTTCGAATTCCGAATTTTCATCCGCGGGAGTCACGGGCTCTTTTATTTCATTTTCAAGATTTTCGGGATCCTGTATAGGCGTGTTTCTTTCGTTATCTGCCATCAATTCCCCCCCTTTTCTCATTATTGCTGTAGTGGTTGAACAAGAAGTTCAATATATCTCTTCGTAAAATCAATCCGACAAAGCAGCCGCGATCGTCAACGACCGGAACAAAATTGTGCTCCTTAACCTGCTCGATAAGCTCATCCATCGAGGAGTTGTGATACAGTGGCGCGGACGCTGCCCCGCTCATTATATCGGTCACACGATCACGTTCAGCAGACTTGGTATCAAAGCTGCCGCTGTCGAGAAAATACGTAAAAATATCATCGTTTCTGAGCATTCCGACGTATCTGCCCTCGCCGTCGATGACGGGAATAGCAGCATATCTGTGGAAACGCATCTTCTCAAGCGCCTGACGCACGGTGCTGTCCACCGTCACGTATTCAACGAGGCTCTTGGGTATAACAAAGCGCATTATGTTCATTTTTCACCCCACCGCATTCCAATCATCGCTGCGCCAATAGCGGTGGCAAATCTCGCTCGGTCGGGAATGATGAAGTTAAGTCCACGTCCCACCTCGAGATGATTAAACTCGTCAAACTTGCGTTTGCAGTGTGCGAGTCTTGTGACGTTGCCCGTCAGAATTATGTCCCTCGCGCCTACCGAGCGCGCCGCGAATATGGAGATCATACCCACCGTCTCAAAGACGAGGTTCATAACGCCGAGAGCCATATCGCCCTTGCTTGCCAGGTCGGAGAGCTTACCGAAGTTAGCTGCCGTAAGATCACCCTCAAGCTGTGTCATAGAATCGGTCGCCGTCATATCCTTAATACGCAGGTCGATGTTATCAAGGCTACCCGACTCGGCGTATTTCTCAATATGACTCATCTTTTCTGCATTAAGCAGAAGCTTTGAAAGTCCCATCAGCGTACCGCCGCCAACTCCCGTACCGCCAAGGTACTTCATAGTTCCGTCGGCCCTTGCGTGAACCATTGCGGTTCCCGTGCCCATGCTGACCACCAGCGCCTCGGAAAGTCCCGAGAGGTAGGTACCGCCGCGACCGATGCTGTCAAACTCGGCTACCCGCTGGCATTTAAGCCCGTAAAGGCTGTTCTTGACGTGAGAGGCGCCCACGCCCGTCATCATAATCTTGGAGATATCGGATATCGCCAGATTGTTTTCATCGGTAAACTTACCAAATGCTCCGTAGGTTGCGGTTATAGGATCGTTTGCCTTGATGATCTGGGGTTCGATAAGCTCCCATTCCTTTCCCTTGGCTGAAAATCCAACGATCTTGGTGCTGCTGCCGCCAATATCTATTCCGATAACAACGCTCATGGGAAACCGCCCTTTCCTATCCTACGAAGTCAGGATATTTATTTGTAAATCAATTTTCGTGTATTTTGTTTCCTCTGTACCTGCGTGCTCCCCCAACGCGCCTATACAAAGAAATAGACAAAATACGCGCATAATTATAAATTCACGAGTTAATTATAGCACACGGTTTAACATTTTGCAAGTAGAGTTTTAATATTTTTTAACTTTTTTTTAAATCTTTGGTAAATATGCCGAAAATAAAAGCCCTTTATCGTCAAAAAGACGAAAGAGCAGTTGAAAAAAGCCGCAAAGGGTGGTATAATAAATTAAATTAACTTAAAACGCCAAGGAGGAAGCCTGAATGAAGGTTTTACTTTTAAACGGAAGTCCACACAAGGACGGAACTACCGCAGCCGCGCTCGGCGAGGTTGCAAGGACCCTGAACGAGGAAGGTGTCGAGACCGAGATCATACAGGTAGGGCATCTCGCCATAAGAGGATGCATAGCCTGCTACGCCTGCTCGAAGCTGAAAAGATGCGTTTTCGACGACGAGGTAAACGAGATAGCAAAGAAATTTGAGGAGGCCAACGGACTTATCGTAGGCTCGCCCGTGCATTATGCTGCGCCCGCAGGCACACTTATTTGTCTGCTCGACAGACTTTTCTACAGCACCCGCTTTGACAAGAGAGATAAGATCGGCGCTGCGGTGGTCTGCGCACGCAGAGGCGGATGTACGGCTGCCTTCGACGTGCTGAACAAGTATTTCACCATATCGGGCATGCCCGTCGTCAGCTCTACCTACTGGAACCAGGTTCACGGCGCAAACGCCGAGGACGCGGCTCTTGACGGGGAGGGTATGCAGACTATGAGAAACCTTGCAAGAAACGCAGCCTTTCTGATAAAGAGCATAAACTTAGGCAAAGAGAATGTAGGTCTTCCCGAGCTTGAGAGGGGCGTAAGGACCAATTTTATCAGAAAGCAGCCTTGATTTTCTAAGATTTTTTGTAAACTATTATTTACGGAAAAATGACGCAAAAACCAGGAAAAATCAAGTATTTTCAAGGAAAAATCATTAAAGATCAATGTTTTTTTACAAAATCAAAGGAGACTTGCTTTCTTTTTCAAAACCGAGTGGTTTGATTTTTTCTACCTTATATTATAACACGCATACGCGTGCGTGCGCAATACTAAAGCAAAAAAGGTCGGAGAGGAGTGCCTCCCGACCTTTTTTATCAAAATGTAAACTTTTATTTGCAAACATTTGTTTACATCAATATTTTTGCGTTTTTTCGCTTTTTCTACCGCTTTTGACAGACTTTTACAGCGAATAAAGGATCATTCCCAGTGCCGCCGAGATAAGTATTACTACGATAGGCGACGCCTTCTTGCCCGTAAGCTTCTTTATAACGAATCCAACTAGGCAAACGACAGCGAAAATTATTATTCCGATTATATCAGGGGCAAAGCCTCCGTCGGCTATACTCTTAAAGCCGAGGAGAGTGCTGATGGCAAGGGTGATCGCCGTGCCGAGAATCAGCGCAACAACGCAGGGACGAACTCCTTGCAGAGCCGCCTGTACAGGCTCAAGCTGCATAAAGTTCTTTGTCACCGCACAGATAAGCAGAATAATGATAAACGATGGCAGCACTACGCCAAGGGTTGCGAGGGCAGAGCCGAATATTCCCGCCTGGCTCGATCCTACGTAAGTCGCCATATTAACGGCTATTGGGCCCGGGGTGGACTCGGCTACGGCTATCATATTAAGCAGTTCTGCCTCGGTAAGCCAGCCGCGCGCCAAGGCTTGCTCGCTGACGAGGGAAATCATAGCATATCCGCCGCCGAAGGTGAACAGACCTATCTGGAAAAAGGTGATAAACAATTCAAGAAGTATCATTTCTCGCCCTCCTTTCCCTTGCCGCGCATTTTGCCGACTCCATAAACGCAGAGAGCGACAGCGGCGGAAATAAGGATAAAGAATATTGCCGAGAAATCAACGGCAAGCAGCGAGAATGCTACCATCAGAACGAGAACGCCGGAGAGTATGGCGATGGACATCGCGTTTTTCTTCATTCCCTTAAGCATCTTGATACCTGCGGAGAGGATAAGATAAACCACGCCCGCCTGAATGCCGCGGAAGGCGTAAGCCACCAGCTCAAAGCTGAGGAAGGCGTCGAGAAAGAGAGATATTACGTAAATAATGATAAAGGAAGGAAGCACCACGCCCAGCGTTGCGGCAGCAGAGCCAAGCACCCCTGCCCTCTTGTAGCCTATGTAGGTGGCGGAGTTTATCGCGATGGGGCCCGGGGTGGACTCGGCAATGGCGACCATATCGAGAAACTCGTCCTTTTCAATCCATTTTTTCTTTGAAACAAGCTCGCTCTCAAGCAGCGCAAGCATAGCATATCCACCACCGAATGTGAACGCGCCTATCTTGAACAGCGTGAGAAAAAGCTCAAGTACCGTTTTGCTTTTTTTCATTGTTTTTTCCTTGCGTGTAAATTTTCTACTCACTATTGTATCACAACTTGAACGATTTGGCAAGACTAAATTGAGGTGCTTCGGCGCAAACTGAATATAAAATGATAAAAACTTTCAAAAAACTTTAAAAAGTACTTGACAAACCGATTTCTTTGTGCTAAAATAGACGAGCATTAAAGCAATAGCGGAATTGTGTAACGGTAGCACAGCAGACTCTGACTCTGTATGTTGGGGTTCGAATCCCTATTCCGCTGCCAAAACAAAAAGGACACTCCTCGTGAGTGTCCTTTTTGTTTTGACCGTGGAACGGTTCCGAAGCCTCGCCAAAGGCGAGGTTCGCATACCGTCCACGAAGTGCGACGGTATCTGGCGTAATGCGGAGATGTTATTTGCAATCAGTGCAATAAGTGTAATTTCATCCTTATATTATCCCGCATAGCCATATCCCTATTCTTTTTGGCAACGTAATAGAGGATTCTCACCACAGCGCTGCAAGGCGCGGGGTTCGCATTTTCACCGCAGAGCGCGTCAAGCTAGCTTGTAAGCGGCAAGGTGAAAAATCTTCGCTTTAGCGAATATCCCTATTTCGCAAACCACAATCTGATGTCTTTTTTACGCCCTTGGGAAAAAGCTACCCTTTTCCAGTTTATTCCTAATAGCAATGGTGATAAAGGCAATAACGAAGGCAATAATACCTACAACCTCTATTATCTCCATATATCTGAAAACCTCATAGCTAACCTCGGTATAATTGCCGTGGCTTGACAGATAATAATGACCCTCTTGATATAGCTCGTAATATTCCTGCGCATTATAAGAGGCACTGCCACCAAAAATCAAGACAGAATCCATAAACACCATAAAAATCAGCATGGCAAAGGATGAAATAATACCGAGGGGACTTCTCCTGATAAATGCATGAACGACAGAGCATATATTCCCCAGATTGACTACAATAAAAATCGCGCATCCAAGGTACTGCATAAAAGTATTAAAATCCATAAACCATCCTCCTTTTCTTTCTAATTAAATTATATCATACGATAAAGTTGGATGTCAACCGCCACATCTAAAAACTTTTTCTGTGAGCCTTGATTTTTAGACGGATTTGTGATACACTATATTAAAAGTAAGAATTCCGTCGAAACGGAGGAAGCTATGAATTTACAGGAATCGGGTCAGATGTACCTTGAAACAATATTAATACTCTCCGAGAAAAACCCGCACGTGCGATCTATCGACGTGTGCGAGCATATGGGCTTCTCGAAGCCCAGCGTCAGCAGGGCTGTCGGTCTGCTGAAAAGCGGAGGATACATCCTTGTCGATAAGGACGGATATATCACCCTGACCGATATGGGAAAAGAGACTGCGCAGAAGATCTACGACCGCCACAGCGTGCTTACCGAGTTCCTCACCTCTATCGGTGTGGACGAGGAGGTTGCCGCCCAAGATGCCTGCAAGATTGAGCATCACATCAGCGACGAGTCTCTCAATGCTATCAAGCGTACTCTTGGGAAATGATATTATATTTTTTTAAAAAACGGCTAATTTGTAAGCTTTAATTTGCATTTTAGCCGTTTTTTCACATTTTTGGCAGGATTATAAAAACGAGCGTCGCCAAAAAGAAGAAAAAGCACCTTCTTTTCGCTTAAATATTATTTTCAAAAAAACTTATTTTTTTACTAAAAATTACTTTACAAAACGATATATATTTGCTATAATTATTCAGTTAAAACAATTCTTTTCACTCAGGAGGGATTTTTTCTATGAGTCGTATGATAGGCACCGTATCAAGAGGTGTGCGAGCACCCATTATCAGAAGCGGTGACAACCTTGCCGAGATCGTGACCGCATCGGTTCTCGAGGCGGCGGCAAGCGAAGGCTATGAGATCAGAAACAGAGATATTATCGCCATGACCGAGGCGATCGTTGCGCGTGCGCAGGGCAACTACGCCAGCGTTGACGACATTGCGGCGGACGTGCGCGCAAAGTTCGGCGGCGAGACCGTGGGCGTTATCTTCCCCATCCTCAGCCGAAACCGCTTTGCAATCTGCCTTAAGGGCATTGCAAGAGGCGTAAAGAAGGTTGTGCTTATGCTCTCCTACCCCTCCGACGAGGTTGGAAATCACCTTGTAAGCCTTGACAAGCTTGACGAGTGCGGCGTTGACCCTTATCGCGACGTGCTTGACCTTGCTAAATACCGCCAGCTTTTCGGCTACGAGAAGCATCGCTTCACAGGCATTGACTACGTTGAATATTACGAGAGCATTATTCGCGGCGAGGGCGCAGACTGCGAGATCATCTTCGCCAACAATCCCCGCGCGGTTCTTGACTATACCAAAAACGTGCTTAACTGCGACATCCATACCCGAGAGCGTACAAAGCGCATTCTCAAGGCGGCAGGCGCAGAGAAGGTATACGGAATAGACGATATTCTTACCGCGTCGGTAAACGGCTCGGGCTATAATGAAAAATACGGACTTCTCGGCTCTAACAAGGCTACCGAGGAGCAGATAAAGCTATTCCCCCGCGACTGTCAGTCTCTCGTTGAGGACATTCAGGACAGAGTGCTGAAGGCAACGGGCAAGCTGGTCGAGGTTATGGTTTACGGCGACGGCGCATTCAAGGATCCCGTAGGAAAGATCTGGGAGCTTGCAGATCCCGTGGTTTCTCCCGCATATACCGCAGGTCTTGAGGGCACTCCCAACGAGCTGAAGCTTAAGTACCTTGCGGACAACGACTTTGCCTCCCTCTCCGGAGAGGAGCTTAAGGCGGCGATCAAGGCGGAGATCGTAAAGAAGGATGAAAATCTTGTCGGAAACATGGCATCCGAGGGCACAACACCCCGCCGTCTTACCGACCTTATCGGCTCTCTTTGTGACCTTACCTCGGGCTCGGGTGACAAGGGCACTCCCATCGTTTATATCCAGGGATATTTTGATAACTACACAACAGAATAAATATTTTAGGGGCTGTCACATTTGACGAGAACGAAAAAATCCGAAAAGGATATGAAACCGAACAAAAATTGTAAATGAGACAGTAAAAGGTTGAAATTCTGCGAATTTCTTCGGTTTTTATGGATTTTTTCTACCGCCGTTTGCTTCCTCTCGCCGTATGTATATACGCCTTCGGGTCGCAAAGCGACGCTTCTCGCCTAAATCTGACTATCCCCAAAAAAGAGGCTGTCTCAAATTTGCATTTGAGACAGCCTCTTTTCTCTCTCTTTTCTTTTCCAACAATTAACTTGACAAAAGCCCCGCGCACGTTTATAATATAAAATGTATAGGTATGCGCGCGAATTATACGCGAGGACAAAATAAAAGGACATATAATAACGGAGGAATCCGAATGAATATTATCATCGTTGGATGCGGAAAGGTAGGCTCTACGCTGGCGGCGCAGCTGAACGCGGAGGGCAACAACGTCACCATTATCGACCAGGATCCCATAAAGGTCAAGGCACTGGCAAACAAGCTTGACATTATGGGTGTTATCGGCAACGGCGCCTCACGCTCCACCCAGAAGGACGCAGGAATTGACAACACAGACCTGCTTGTTGCGGTGACGGGCAACGATGAACTTAACCTGCTGTCCTGCCTTGTGGCAAAGAAGTCGGCTAACTGCCGCACTATCGCTCGCCTTAAGAACCCCGAATATAATATTGACGCGCCCTACTTCAAGAACGAGCTTGGTCTGGCTATGGTCATCAACCCTGAGCTCGCGGCAGCCAAAGAGATCGCCAGAATACTTAACTTCCCCTCGGCAATCAAGATCGAGACCTTTGCAAAGGGACGCGTGGAGCTGCTTACCTTCAAGCTACCCGAGGAGAGCCGTCTTGTCGGCATGCAGGTAAAGGACGTGGCGACGAAGCTTCGCTCGGGCGTCACCTTCTGCACCGTAGAGCGCGATGACGAAATATATATTGCAAACGGTAATTTCATATTCGGTGAGAAGGACATTATCTCCATTATCGCATCTCCCCAAAGCGCAAAGGCGTTCTTCAAGAAGATCGGCTACAGCCTGCAGCCCATAAAGGACTCACTCATCGTGGGAGGCGGTCCTATCACCTACTATCTCTGCGATCTGCTGGAGGGCTCAGGCATCTCCTGCACGGTAGTTGAGAAGGATATAGCACGCTGCACCGAGCTTGCAAACGAGTTTGAAAAGGTGACCGTCATCAACGCGGATCCCACCGACGAGGACACTCTGAAGGAGGAGGGTATTGCCCACGCAGACTCCTTCGTTTCTCTCACGGGACTTGACGAGGAGAACATTCTGCTCTCGCTCTTTGCGAAGAGATCGGGCAGCCGAAAGATCATCACCAAGATCAACCGAATCGACTTTGACGATATTACGAGCCAGCTTGACCTTGACTCTATCGTATATCCCAAGAACATCACCGCAAACACCATTATCAGCTACGTCCGCGCGATGAACAAGACTGTGGGCTCTAACATTGAAACTGTGTACAGCCTGTTCAAGGGCAGAGTTGAGGCGGCGGAGTTTACTGTCAGCGAGGGCTCGCCCATTGTAGGAAAGCCTCTTATGGAGCTGTCACTGAAGCCGGGTGTGCTTATCGCAACCATTCAGCGCGGCAGAACCCAAATCACCCCTCGCGGTCAGGACGTTATTGCGCCCGGTGACTCCGTGGTAATCGTCACCAAGGGACTCACCCTTAACAGCATTACAGATATACTTAATAAATAAGGAGTCCGCCCTATGAATTATCGAATGATAAAATACACGCTGGGCTGGCTTATGATGTTCGAGGCAGGCTTCTTCCTCGTTCCGATGATCACCGCGGTGGTCTACGGCGAATGGCACACTTTGGTCGCGTTTGCGATCTCTGCCCTGATATGCCTCGCCATAGGCTCGCTCTGCGTATATAAAAAGCCTGAAAAGACAGGCATCTTCGCCCGCGAGGGCTTCGTTATCGTGTCGCTGAGCTGGATCCTGCTCTCTATATTCGGCGCGATCCCCTTTATGCTCTCGGGCACGACGACGAATTTCATTGACGCTCTCTTTGAAACCGCGTCGGGCTTTACCACCACGGGCTCGTCCATCTTCCGCGAGGTCGAGTCGCTTCCCAAGGCGATTCTGATGTGGAGAAGCTTCACCCACTGGGTAGGCGGTATGGGAGTGCTGGTATTCATTATGGTATTCCTTCCCCTCGGCGGCGGACAAAATATGCACATTATGCGCGCAGAGTCGCCCGGTCCCGAGGTATCGAAGCTCGTTCCCAAGGTAAAGCAAACCGCCTTTATCCTCTACTCCATATATTTTGTAATGACGTTTTTGCAGTTTATCATACTGCTTATATCCGGCATGGGAGTTTTTGAATCCATAAACACTGCGTTTGCTACTGCAGGCACGGGTGGCTTTGGTGTAAGGAACGACAGCTGCGCCTCATTCAGCGCGGCGCAGCAGATCATCATCACGGTGTTTATGCTACTGTTCTCCATAAACTTCAACTCCTATTATCTGATACTGAAGCTGAAGCTGCGCGACGCCATCAACTCCGAGGTAAAAACCTTTATCGTTATAGTTCTTGTCGCTATTGGCATCATTACTCTTAACATTTATCAGAGCTACGGCAGCATAGGAGAGGCTCTGCGTCACGCCTCCTTCACCGTATCCTCTCTGATCTCCACCACCGGCTTTGCCACCGAGGACTTTGACATGTGGCCATCTCTGTCAAAGGCTGTGCTGGTGCTGATAATGTTTATAGGCGCCTGCGCAGGAAGCACGGGAGGCGGTATGAAGGTGTCGAGAATAATCATCGCCTTCAAGGGCTTCCTTCGAGAATTATATACTCTTATCCATCCGAAGCAGGTTAAGGCGATAACCATAGACAAGCGTCCCGTCGACCGAGAGGTGGTCAGATCGGTAAATGCATATCTTGCCTGCTATGCTCTGGTATTCATATCCTCGCTTATGCTGATAACCCTTGATGACTTCGACCTCGTCACCAACTTTACCGCCGTGACCGCCACAATCAACAACATCGGTCCCGGTCTTGCGATTGTCGGTCCTACGGCTAACTTCGCCAACTTCTCGAATATATCTAAGCTGGTGCTTACCTTTGATATGATAGCAGGCAGACTTGAGCTGTTCCCGATGCTTATTCTGCTCAGCCCTGCCACCTGGAAGAAGGCCTGAATAATAATTCAAAAATCTAAATTGCATTATTGCTGACTTTCCCTCAGCCTTGCAGAACAAACTATCTATGAAAAAAAGAATTGCTTATCTTTTACTGATAATAGCCACGGTTATCTGGGGGCTTGCCTTCGTTGCGCAGAAGGCGGCGGCAGGCATTCCCCCATTCACCGTCGGCGTGATAAGAAGCCTTTTTGCCGCGATTTTCCTCATTTGCCTGATCCCCATAACCGACAGACTGACGAAGAACGGCAGGAGGCTTTTTAACTCTAAAAAATTACCCGACTTTAACCGCGCGGAGCTGATCGGCGGAGTTGTGCTTGGCGTGATACTTACTATCGCCACCACCTTCCAGCAATACGGTATCAGCGGCGACACCGACGCGGGCAAGGCGGCATTTATCACTGCGCTTTACGTGGTGGTCGTGCCGATCTTATCGGCGCTTTTCGGCAAAAGGCCGAGTGTGAACGCCATAATCAGCATACCCTTTGCTATCGTGGGCTTCTATCTTCTCTGCATAAAGCCGGGGGTTGACTTTGCCATATCCGACCTGCTTGTACTGATATGCGCGCTTATTTTCGCCTGTCATATAATTGCGGTAGACCGACTTTCACCGGGGTGTGACGGAGTGCGAATGTCCTGCGTGCAGTTTATCACCGCGCTTGTGCTGAACGCCATAGCTATGCCCTTTGAGCCTGCGGCAGATCCTGCGGAGCTGCTATCCGCCCTGCCCTCGCTGCTCTTCCTCGGCGTGCTGTCAAGCGGAGTTGCCTACACCTTCCAGATCCTCGGGCAGAAGGACACCGATCCCACCGTGTCCTCGCTGATTCTGTCTATGGAGTCGCTGTTCGGAGTGGTTGGCGCGGCTATCATCCTTGGCGAGCGAATGGAGATACGCGAATATATCGGCTGCGGTATCGTGTTCCTTGCTGTGCTGCTGGCACAGCTTGATATGAAGACCGTTTTAGCATATTTCAGGAGGAAAAATGAGAGATCTTAGTGAAAAGCAGATAAGCCGCGAGGAGATCTTCGCGGGTGTGGCGCTCCACGTGGTGCGCGACGAGATATTGCTGCCCGACGGCACAAGGAGCGTGCGTGAGATAAGCCTGCACAACGGCGCGGCGGCGGTTATTCCCATTCTGCCAGACGGCAGAGTTATTATGGAAAGACAGTTCCGCTATGCCCACGGCAGAGTTTTGTTAGAGATCCCCGCGGGCAAGCTTGACACTCCAAGCGAGCCACCCCTTGAGGGCGCGAAGCGCGAGCTTTACGAGGAGACGGGCGCCACCGCGGGCAAGTACACCTACCTTGGCAGTATGGCAACCTCCCCCGCCCTGCTTGACGAGGTGGTGCATATCTATATGGCGGAGGATATCACTCTCGGTGAGAGTCATCTTGACGAGGGCGAATTCATCGAGGTTGAGTATTTCACCCTTGATGAGCTGCACGCTATGGTAATGCGCGGCGAGATCACCGACTCCAAAACCCAGATCGCCATATTAAAGGCGAAGGAAATATTGAAAAACAGAGAAAAAGCAGAGCTATAAAAGCTCTGCTTTCTTTATTCTGTTAGTCGCCCTTGGCTTGATTATAGAATTCAATTATTCTATCTTACCTTTCTCTCCTGTCAAGGCAGACGGGCGATTATTCTGCCACGGGTTTATCCACCTCGGGAAAGGGGAGAAAAGATCCGCCAACCTGCTCGCGAAACAGGCGGTTCATTCGTATCTTGTGCCGTTCGCTTGGCGGCGGTAGCTCAATACTCTCTATCTCTTTATCGATTCTTTGAGTTTTTAAATCCATTGCTTCTGATATTGCGCGCTTAAAAAGCTCGCGGTTTTCGTTTGACATACTTTCAAAAAACCTCATTCTTCGTATTATCGGTATCTCGCCTTGTCGTTTTGCGGTAATTTCTCGTTTTTTCGTGCCAAGTCGGTGCTGAAAATAAAAAAGTGCGCCAACCGAAGTTAGACGCACCGAAAATCGCAAACTCCGATTGTCGCCAAACAAATTTAAATAGAATTAAAGCATCTCTACCATAACCATTTAAAAGGAATTTGCGTTTTTACCAAATTCTAAAATGATTATGGAGAAAAAAAGGTATAATTATCCCATAAAGAAAAAGAAACCGATAATTCTATTATTAAATTCGTTTGGCAGAATTATTATACCACAATTTTTGCGGTTTGTAAATATGTTTAATAAAATTCACCAAAAAGTAAAAAGGTTGTCCCTCGGGACAACCTTTTTACTTTATATTTCCGCTATGATCTCCTCGCGGTAGATGGGGAATTTGACGATATGCTGGCCCTCGCAGAGCGAGTCGGTGAGGATGGCCTTTCGGACGGTACGGCAGGCGGCGGTGGTCAGGTAGTAGGTCGGGCTGTCCATATCCATAAGGGCGCTGTAGCGGGTAAAGACCGCCTCGCCCCCGTCGGACAGAACTGCTCCGCGGGGTATAGCCACCGAGGAGAGAATATCAAACGCCTGTCCTACACCGCCCGAGGTGCAGTCGGCTTTGTTTTGTCCTCCGCCGCCCGAGGTGCAGTCGCAACATTCCTTTAGGAAGGCGGCGCGAAGAAATCTTGACGAGGAGGAGAAGTCCCCCGGCAGACCGATAGCGCCCATTCCGCGCGAGTATAGGGGCGCTGCGTTTTTAGCCAGCGGATTTCGCGGACTGAGGGCGGTAAGATCGGCAAGGCGGGCTAAGTGATAGTCAAACCTCGGTGAATTGGTCAGCACGCCCACGGGATTATCAAGCACAGAAAGTCCGCTTGCCAGCGGCTCGACCACGAGAGAGCTGCGAGGGTCGGACAGCATCCAATGGAGCGGCGTGGGCGGTGTTTTTTCATCCGCGCCCTCGGCTGAAACCGAGATGTGTGACAGCATATCCCGCGCCTCCTCACAGCTGCGGCAAAAGCCGAGGATAAGCGAGATAAGATGCGCTGAGGACACCCCTGCCCTTGCATTCTTCCCCACCCCGTAGACCGCGTACTGCGGGAAATTCAGCGCCGCGGCGCATAGCCCCCACTCGTTCACTCCGTCAAAATACAGCGGCGTTTCGCCAACTATAACACCGATGCCCATCACGGCGTAGCGGTTCTCTGCCTCGCCTATTTTCATCCGTCCGCGAGGCGTCACTATAAGCTCCTCGCCATAGCTTCTCTCATAATCAAAGGTCCTGCCAAAAAGTCGCTCGTTAAATCTTATTGCGGTGCACAAAATTTTTACCAACCTCTCTAAGTTTGATAAAGGGATAGCCAGATTTGAGGAAGAAGCGTCGTTTTCCGCCCCGAAGGCGTATATACATACGTCGAGAGGAAGGAAACGGCGGTAGAAAAAGACCATTAAAAGTGAAGAAATCCGCAGGATTTCAACCTTAAATTATCTCATTTATACTTTATGCTATATTTTAGATTGTTTTTACTTTGTGGTCTTTTTCGGTCTTACCAAATATGGCATCCCTTTTTTTCCTTTTTTTCATTATTTTGTGGCATTTGCTCGCTTTTTATTCACCCCACCCCTTGCCATTTTGACTTTTTTATGGTAGAATATATAAGAAAACAAACTGACGAAAGGAAAGTCATCTTGGAAAAGAAAAAAGCAGGCATTTTCACCGCCATAAGCGACGTCACACGCCGTGTTTCTATCACGGTGAATATGACGATCTACACTATCTACCTTATTTACCTTATATACTCGATCTCCGCCGACATCGGTATAAAGTGGCTGAACATTGCGCTTGCGGTGCTGACGGCGATCTTTATGCTGGTCTACCTGATCCTGCGCCTCTCCTCCACCAAAAAGTCGAAGCAGATAAAGCAGGCGAAGAAATATTACAAGCGATTTAAGCTGGTGGCGAGAGCGGTAAGCTCGCTGACTGCCGTTTACGCCCTTATCGTAGCCATCGACTCGGTATCTCCCTTTGCCCTTATCGCAGCACTGCTGGGTGCGGTGTTCATCGTGCTGAGGCTGGTGACCGAGCTTATCACCTACCTTATCGGCAGAGCCTTGAAAAAGGCGAAGAACAGGATCACGGGCCGCCGCGTTAAGAGGTCTGCCGACGACGAGAATATCGACACCGTCGAAGCGCCAAGAGAGCTTAAGCATAAGCAGAGTAAGAAGTCACGCCGCAAGCCCGAGCCTAATTTCCTTGACGAAATTGATGAGAAAATCACCCCCGAGAGCGAGTGCCTTCTCAGCGATTTTGAGGAGCTTTAAACGGCATTTTGACAAGTTATATTTACATATTGCGGCAAAAACTCGCCATAGGCGAATAAAACTGCCGCAGGCAATAAGGCTCACCATAGACGAATAAAACTGCAAACAAAAAAACGAACACAGTTGTGTTCGTTTTTTTGTTTGCATCAAAGCAGTGGCGCGAAAAGCCTTATTGCGTTCTTGGTTATCCACTCGCCGAGGGTGAGGCGGGAGCGCTTATCGTCCACGCGCTCGGACTCGGTGACGGTTTTCAGGAACTCGTCCTTTGCCACCAGGACGGTGGGGGATGCGTACATCCATACCGCGTTCTCAAAGTGGTGGGCGAGGCTTCGGTAATCAAAGTTTATCGTGCCGATGACCGCGTACTTATCGTCGCAGACAAAGGTTTTCTCGTGGATAAATCCGGGGATAAACTCATATATCTTCACTCCCGCCTTCATCAGATAGGGATAGGAGCTTTTGGTCATTATCTTAACCTTCTTTTTATCGGGTATACCGGGGGTGATGATACGCACGTCAACACCGCGCAGGGCGGCATTACAAAGCGCCTGAGTCAACTCGTAGTCGATAATAAGATATGGTGTGGTTATGTAAACGTAGTTTCGCGCCTGGTTGATAAGATTAAGAAAGGCGTTCTTTCCAACGGGTCGCTCGTAGATGGGCGCGGGGCCAGAGCCGAAGGGCAGATAATAGCCGCCGTCGCTGAATTTACAGGGCTCTACCGCGGAGAAATACCTGTCGTAATCGCTGATAGTACCGCAGGTGAAGTCCCAGCCCGAGAGAAAATGCTTCATAAGTCCGCCGACCGCGTCACCCGACAGCTTTATTCCTCCGTCCTTCCAATAGCCGAATCGCTCCAGCTTATTGATATACTCGTCGGCGATATTCACACCGCCCGTATAGCCCACCTTGCCGTCGATAATGCATATCTTTCGGTGGTCGCGGTTGTTGTGGATAGAGGACATCTGGGGGCTAACTCTATTGAAGCGATACGCCTTTATGCCCTCGCGGCGCAGGGTTATCTCATAGTAGGGCGGCAGAGTGCGCATACAGCCGAAGTCGTCGAACAGAAGTCTGACCTCAACGCCCTCCTTCACCTTTTCCACAAGGATATCGTGTATCTCGTCCCAAAGCTCGCCAAAGGCGATTATGAAATACTCGAGGAAAATAAAGCTCTTCGCCTCGCGAAGCTCGCTTATCATCGACTTAAAGAACGCCTCGCCCGTGGGGAAGAACACCGAGGATGAAGCCGAATATACCTCCGCCAGCACGTCGTCGTTCATTATTGCCCTCGCCTTTCCTGCTGCGAGGGGACTGCGGCGGCGCATCATATTAAAGGATTCGGCTCCACCGCGGCGCGCCTTTATCTTGGTGAAAATGGTGTCAAGCAGGCGTATCTCCTTTTTCGTCATATTACGGCGATAAAAGATGAGATAAAGCAGAGTGCCGAACAGCGGCATAAGCAGAACGACGGTGATCCAGGTCACCTTATACTCGGGGTTGGCATCGCGATTGATTATGGAAACCACCACCGCAACGTCAATAAGCAGAGTAAGTCCAAAGAACAGGTAAGAAACGATAGACGCCGCCGCGATAACCAGTCCCATAAGCAGTATTTCGGCTAAAATGGTAAAGGCGCAGATCGCGTATCTTGAAAACAAAAGACTCCAAAGCTTCTTTTTCATTCTATAAACCTCCTCTTTTTTTGACTATTAACGGTTCTCCTCGCCGTCTACGTAGTCCTCAAAGCGACCGACACCCACAAGGTCGTCAACGGGAAGCGAGAAGATAACTGCGCCTCCCTCGGTCTTAAGACCTGCCGCATCGCGAACAGCCTCCATAATTCTGGTCTTATATTCAAGGGTGGTAAGGAAGAACACGCTGTCGGTCTCCCTGTTTATACCCGTACCGATAGCCTGCTCCGCGCCCTCGTTATTAATGCTCTTGGTGTGGAAAACGGTTGCGCCTGTCGCGCCTGCGGCTCTCGCCGCCTCGATGGCGATATCGGTGTACTTTGTATTTACAACGGCAATTACAAGCTCGTGCATGATCTCTTTTTCCTTTTTCTTCTTTGAAATGGGGACGCGGCGGCCTGTGGATCTGTCGGTCTTGTCAGCGCCAGACAGAATTGCGCCGTTGATAATGCTTGATATTCCCGAGAGGGGAACGGTAAAGGCGATACCTCTGCCGACGAGATAAAGCTTCAGCCCGTGGCCTATGGCGTTAAGGATATTATGCTCGGCGGACTCGGGGATAAGCGACATTGTAATACGCTTCTCCACCTCGCCAAGACCGAAATAATTCATATAGGCGTTTCTCGCAGTTCCGTGGCCGACGCCCGAGAAATGCACCACAGTGGCGCAATCGTTTACTATCTCGGTAAGGCGGCTCTCGTCCTCCTTGCTGATTATACTGATGAGGAGCTTTACGCGGTTATTTTCTTGTTTTCTTGCCACTTGCCTCTTCCTCCTCAATGTATTTTGTATAAACGTTGCTTCTGCGGACGTCGCGGTCGTACTCGTAGTCGATAAAGCTCTCGCTTGCGGATACGAACTTGCGCGCTCTGTCCTCGGTCTTTACCTTATAGAAGAAGCCGCAAAGCTGAATTGCGATAATAGGTGCCATCGCCACGAATGCAACGCAGCCAAAGGCGTCGGTCATAACGTTTCCGCCCAGCCGATTGCAGGCTCCCATACAGAGCGGGAGAACGAAGGCGGACATCATCGTACCGCTGGCAACTCCGCCCGAGTCGAAGGAAATACCCACGAATATCTTGGGCACGAAGAAGCTCAGTGTCAGGGCGATGATATAACCGGGGATCAGAAACCAGAGGATGTTCACACCCGTGATGATACGGAGTGCGGCAAGGCCCAGCGCCGCCGACACACCGATAGATAGGCCGAGGCCGGTTGTCTTACCCGAAATCGCGCCCGCGGACATAGTTTCAACCAGCTTATTAAGCACGTAGACCGAGGGCTCTGCCTTAACGATAAAGTAGCCGAGCAGCATACTGATAGGCACGAGCAGCCAACCGCCGCCAATGGCAGCGAGGCTTTGTCCTATGGCAGTACCCGTGGGCAAGAATCCAACGTTCGCACCCGTTAAGAATACCGCAAGTCCGACGAGGACGTATACGATACCCACAGCCATACGGATAAGCTGGCCGCGGTTAAACGCGTGGGTGAGAAGCTGGAAGAGAATTGCGAAAACTATAATGGGAGCGAGGGCGACAAGTACGTCAAGCGCGTGCTCGCCGAGGCCGTGAAGGAATCTAAGCACTCCCTCTCTCGTATCGGGAACGGGCTCGTTTACCGTAGGAATATAGGTACCCTCAACCTTCATAACGATGCCGAGCACCAGCACGGAAATAATAGGTCCGATGGAGCAAAGTCCGGTGATACCGAAGGAGTCACCGCGGTCGTCACCCGACATCTTTGACATAGACACACCCGCGCCGATAGACATAATGAAGGGCACGGTCATAGGTCCCGTGGTCACTCCGCCCGAGTCGAAGGCGAGGCAGAGAAAGCTCTCGTCCACGAAGAAGGCAAGGACGAACGCCACGGCGTAGAAGCCTATCATTATGGCGGTCAGATTCCAGTTAAAGACTATACGCATAACCGCGATAGCAAGGAATATTCCCACACCCACCGAAACGGTGAGAATAAGTATCATATTTTCCATACCGCTGACCTGCTCGGCGAGGAGCTGAAGGTCGGGCTCGGATATGGTGACGAGTATACCGATTATAAAGCTGATAAAGGCGATAAGCCATATTTTTTTACTGCCGCCAACAGTAGAACCGATCTTCGAGCCGAGGGGCTGCATTGACATCTCCGCGCCCGCGGTGAAAAGGCTCATACCAAAGACCAGACATACTATTCCCACTAAAAAGAGGAACATATCTCCCGTGGATATGGGCACTACTGTTATACTCAGCCCCAGGACTATCAGAGCTATAGGCAAGACCGATTTTAAGGACTCGGTAAGCTTGTCTTTAATTAAATTCAACTTATCTTTTCCTCTTGTTTTGTTTTTAAATAAATGTTATCACACCCGTCTGCGCCTTTTCAAGCGGCGAGCGAAAAGTTTAAGCAAAATTTATGCTTTATTCATATAACTGTCGATTTTTTCTCGAATCAGCTTCAGGGTGTCGAGTATCTCCGCGTAGAACTCTCTTGCGCTTACGCGAAGTCCGCCCGAGCCGAGAATAACCAGCTGCTCCTGGTAATCCGAGGTGACCACTCTTACGCTGTGATGCTCTGCGATCTGGTAGGTGGTGCGCTCGATATAGGCGTCGGCGGTCTGCTTCTCACGGGTGTAGACCACGGTGACGGGGCCGATCTCCTCCACGCTTCCCTCTCCCCCACGGCGCTTATATGCGTCGAAGGCGATGATAACGCGGCACTTGCGGAAGGCAGCGTAGTCGCACATCAGTCGGGTAAGAACGTCGCGGGCTCTGGCAATATCGCTCTCGGCGGCGCGGCGCAGGTCGTCTATGGCAAAGAGGAAATTATATCCGTCGATAATGATATACTCCTCGCCACGAGGCTTCAGCTTTTTCGGCCGCTCCTTTTTCTCGGGGGTGGTGGCGGCGTTTTCCTGTCGCTCGCTGACGGTGCGCTTCTTTATCTTGCCGTAGGTGCTTTCAAAAATACGCATCAGCTCCTTGTCCTCCTCCACCGTGCCGCGATAATCCAGCTTGCGAGGCACTCTGACCGTCTCGGTCTGCTCGGCAAGCTCGCGGGACACGCCCGTAGGAGTAATATGCATCAGCGCATCCGCCTCATCCCAGGGGACAGCGTAGCCCGAGCCGCCCTTGCAGAACACGCTGCCCGCAGGGTTGCGCTCGTCAAGCTCGGGGGAGTAGGCTCGCCTTGCCACTACCTCGGCGGTGTTGTGAGCGGGCTTATATGGACCGACGGACAGGGCAATTCTTCCCTCACCGCGAGTATATGCGCGCAGCTCGCCCGCATATGAGCGCATGGTGGCAACGGGGCAATTTCCCTCAAGGATAGCAGTGCTTTCGTTTATCTGGGGGGGTGCGCTTACGCCGTACATTGAGGTTATATCGTTCATCAGCCTGCCGAGATTTTCCCTCGGTAGCTCGATGCGGAAATCAAAGGTTGGCTCAAGCAGCACCGATTTTGCCTTCATAAGTCCCTGCCTTACGGCGCGATAGGTTGCCTGGCGGAAGTCGCCGCCCTCGGTGTGCTTTAAATGCGCCTTGCCTGCGGTCAGGGTTATGCGCACGTCGGTAAGAGGGGCGCGGGTCAAGACTCCTCTATGTACTCTTTCTTCAAGATGGGTTATTATAAGCCTCTGCCAATTAAGGCTCAGGGTATCGGTGGCGCATTCGGTGGCGGTGACTACTCCGCTGCCCTCGGGAAGCGGCTCGATGCGCAGATGCACCTCGGCATAGTGACGAAGCGGCTCAAAATGTCCTGCTCCGTATACCTCCTCTGCCACCGTTTCCTTATATAAAATCTCGCCCTCGTCAAAGTCCACCGAAAGACCGAATCGGTCAAGGATCACCCGCTTCAGCACCTCGATCTGTATCTCGCCCATAAGGCGCACCCGTATCTCGTGGGTGGCGGGCTCGTAGGTCATAGCAAGGCTCGGGTCCTCCTCGGCAAGCGCCATAAGGCGCATATAGGCTTCGTAGGGGTTTGCATCCCTCGGCAAAATAAGACGGTAGTCGAGGACGGGAGAGAGCGTCTGAGTGTCACTCACCTCAAAGCCGAGTCCCATACCCACCTTGGTGGCGGTTGGACCGAGGACGGCGCAGACCGTGCCTGCGGGCGCGGAGGAAAGGCTCTTATATTTATCACCCGAATAAAGACGTATTTCTTCAATTTTCTCGCGGACGGTCTCGCCCGAGGGGGTGATGATCTCCAGAATATCCTTTGGCTTTAAGCTGCCGCCCGTGATCTTCATATAGCTGAGTCTCTTGCCCTGGCTGTCGCGGCTGATCTTATACACGCGCGCGCCAAAGAGACTGTCGGAATAATTGCGCGATAGGGTGTATTTATCAATGCCGAGAAGCAATTCCTCAACACCTCGCATCTTCAGCGCAGAGCCAAAGAAGCAGGGGAAGATACGCCGCTTCATAATGGCACGGCATATGCCCTCAAGACCTACCTGCTCTGTGGCGAAAAACTCCTCCATAAGATGCTCGTCGGCAGAGGCGCATGCCTCAAAAAAGTCGGTAGTATTATCCTCGGTAAAGTCCACGCAGCCGACGGATAGGTTGCAGCGAAGCTCCTCAAGGAGTGCTGCACGGCGGCGATCGGATATATCAAGCTTATTTACGAAAATAAAGGTGGGAATACCCCTTGAAGCAAGCAGATGCCAGAGGGTTTTGGTATGTGCGCTGACACCGTCGGTGGCGCTGACAAGGAGTATTGCGTAATCCTGAACCGACAGGGCGCGCTCCGCCTCGCAGGAGAAGTCGATATGCCCGGGGGTGTCGATAAGGGTGATCGTGGTATCGCCAAATTCAAGGATAGCCTGCTTTGAGAAAATGGTAATTCCTCTCTCCCGCTCCAGCGAGTGGGTGTCGAGAAAGGCGTCCCGCTTATCCACCCTGCCAAGCCTTGACAGATTGCCCGATGAGTAGAGCAGTCCCTCGGAAAGAGTGGTCTTGCCCGCGTCAACGTGAGCTAAAATTCCAACCGTCAATCGCTTCATATAACGCTCTCCTTCCTCGAAAATCTGCCAATATGTTAATATTTGTTTACAGTTTTAGGCTAAATTTGATTATTTCACCCGAGATCTCTCCCGAGCCAAAGACCTTCTCCGTCATTTTGACGGACGGTATATTCTCCACCGATACGGTGGCGTAGAGTTTTATCAGCCCCATACGGCGAGCTATGTCGACGAGAGCCGACAACGCGCGGGTGGCATAGCCTGCGCCGCGGTACTCGGGCAAAAGCCTTATGGCGCACTCGCAGCCGCCCAGCAGATCAAAGCGGTATAGCGCCGCCTCGCCGGCAAATTTCCCACCGATCCTCACCGCCAGCGACATAAGCACGCCGCGTCTTATCTCCCTCTCGTTTTCCTCGCGAAAGTAGGCATCGGTTGGATTTGGCATATCAAGGCTATAGTCGTAGCCCCAATATTTATTGGTGTCCTTATCCTTGCAGAGTTCGGCATAGGCGCGGTCATCATCTGCGGTTATGGCGTCAAGGAGCATATCCGAAAGCTCCACCGATATGGGCGCGTCAAGCAGAGCCGCCTCGCTCATCACCCTTACGGTATAGCTCTGTCGGTCATCATCCTCGGCATCAATATTCGCATGGCGAAACAGTCCTGCGACGGTGCCAAGCTCCTCGGCGGGAACGTCGGTCAGTACGAGGGGGATCTCCTCCTTTACCGCATAGGCGCGAAGGCTGTCGATAGCGCGGATGCCGTCTGCCCCGTCGGACAGGGCTATGGGACAGATAAACTTATACTCTCCGTCAAAGAGCCTGACGAGCAGGCAGCCGTCGGATGCGGCAAGAGCCACCTCGCCCTCCTCCTCTATAAGAGAGTCGATTATTTCATTAAGGTATTCAAAGTCCGCCTCGGGCAGACTATTTGAAAGGAGAGAGAGACTCTCGTCTCTCTCCTCCTCGGTTAAGATTTTAAAGGAAAGCATTTTTACTCCTGAATAGTACCGTCCGCCAACTCGGCATCAAGAAGGTAGGTCTGGCGGAAATCGAGGCTAAGCCTTGTGACGAAGAAATCCTCATCCTCAATGCCATACTCAAATTTATCCGCCACGAGAGAGGCAAGGCGGGCGCAGGTCTTAAGACCGATGCCGTTGCTCTCCGCGCCCTCGGTGTCGGTGCGAATCTTATTTTTACATTCAAAGACCATTCGGTTTTTACCCACCTCGATGTTCAGTATAATGGGGTGGCTAATATCTGCGTATTTTCTCAGGTTAGAGAAAATATTGTCTATAATTCGCATAAGGTTCTGCGCGTCGGTGACCACCACTGCGCCATCCTCTATTGCTTCGCCCGAATGCTCGGATAAGATCTCATATCCCATCTCGCGCATAAGAACGATATGCTCTGAGAGCAGCTGATCAAAGAGGGTCATAGCGTCGTATTCCTCCAGGGTGATCATACCCTTGGTATCGCCAAAGGCGAGAGAATACTTGAACATATCGTCGGATAGCTGCTTCAGTCGCAGGGCGGTGTTCTCGGTGGAGGCAATATAGCTCTGCATGATCTCGTCGCACTCATGCTCCTTCATCATCTCGATATATCCCATAAGAACGGTAAGAGGCGTTCTGATATCGTGGGAAATAGAGGTGATAAGCTCGGTGTTTGCCTGCCTTGCTTCCTGCTCACTCTTGATATGGTCGAGCATTCTTCGTCTCATTCGCTCAACGTTTGAGGACAGTCTTGCGATCTCGTCAACGCCGTCGCTGATTATCTCATAGTCCATGTCCATCTCGGATACGATGGTGACGTCACTCTCAAATCGCTTTATACGCACGATGATAACTCGCACGTAGTTTACGATAACGAGAATGAACACGATCGCCGCTACACCGATGCTGACCGTGCCGAAGGTGGAGTAATAAAATTCCTCGCCGTATTCGGACAGAGCAACGGTAATGCTGCTGTCGGCAAGCTCGATGCGGTAGAATCCGCCCGCGGTAGCATCGTCTATCAGCTCCTCGCTTTTAAGGCTGTCGTCGATACGCGCGCCCGGTAACTCTATGGCTCTGTAGCTGGCATCAGGCGCATCCACGCTCGGCGGCATAACGGTGGGTATGGCATCCGCCTTATAATAAACGAGCAAAAAGACGTAAGGGTTAGCCCTCACCCACTCGGAGAGAGTGTCAACGGTGGTAAGAGTGACCTCATTTTCATCGATGAACATCTCAAGGCTGGAGAGATACTCCTCTCGCCGTTCTGCCTTCTTCTCGTCTGTGATATACAGCTCGTTTACTCCGACGACGGAGGAAATGAATAGCAGGAAGAAGGAGACAACGGCAAAGATCAGTCCTACCGCAATGCTTCGGAACAGGCCGAAGTATAGCGAGCGCGATCTTCGTTTGCTCGGTATTTCCTTAAAGTCAATCAATTTGGTATCCCTTTCCCCATACGGTACGGATGATCTTTGGAGATGCGGGATCATCCTCTAACTTTCTGCGCAGATTAAGGATATGCACGGTTATGGTGTTGCCCGAGGATGAGAGAGATATCTCGTTCCACACGCTCTCGTAAAGATCCTTGGGGCTTACGGGCTTGCCGCGGTTCTTGGCAAGGTAGATAAGCATCTCGATCTCCTTGTCGCTAAGGTCAATGGTGACACCGTTCTTCGTTACCTCACGTCTATCGGGAATAAGCAGAACTCCGCCCCAAAGACGTATCACTGAGCCGCCGTGACCTCTCACGCTGTAATTGTTGTATCTGCGGGTAAGCGCCTCAACCTTCATAAGAAGCTCGCGTGAGGAGAATGGCTTGACGAGGTAATCGTCACCGCCGCCCGAGTAGGCAGCCGCCTTGTCGCTCTCAAGAGATTTTGCAGTGAGGAAAAGCACGGGTATGGTAGAGAACTCGCGGATCTTCTTCGTCGCCTCGATGCCGCTCATTACGGGCATCATTATATCCATAACACAAAGGTCGATGGCTGGATCCTCAAGCAGAGCCTCGACCGCCTTCGCGCCGTCGGACGCCTCAACGATCTCATAGCCCGCATTCTCAAGCAAAAGCCTCAAGACCTTTCTTATTTCTATTTCGTCGTCTACAATAAGTATCTTCATAGTGAAAAACTCCTTTTTGTCCTTTATTGAATCCGCGCATATGCGCCCATAGACTTATCCAAAATAATTATAACATAAAATATTTATAAAATCAACAGGCGAAATTATTAACTATTATTTTATTTTGCGTCCGAATGAAAAGTGCGGAACCCAAACAGCACCAAAAAAGCAGAACCGGTTCTCCTAACATTATTCCTTCCGCTCGGGATGACAAACAGGTTTAATCAATTAATTCTGCACTCTACACTCTGCATTCTGCACTTATCCCTTCCGCTCGGGATGACAGTCATAGGTGGATATTCACGAGGGGTTTTCGGGGTTAAGAGCGCCCGAGAAAAGTTTTGAAAAGTCGCAAATTTTAGCAAAAAAGTTGTTTTCGGGATCAAAAAACGGGGCAAATTTGGTTTTAAAATTTGATTTTTGCTGAAAATTTTGCGATTTTTTTGAAATTTTCGCGTTTTTTTGCGAATTTCAGCGAAAATTTTGCGCTTTTTCTTCAAAATTCGCGTTTTTGCCGTTTTTCTGAAAATGTAAACTTTGGTTTATGTGTTTTTTTATTTTTCGGGCTTATTTTTTGCCAAAAAAATAAGTGATTTTACCTCCAAAAGCAGTTTGTTTTCCACCAAAAAAGCTCTCATTTTAAGCCCCGAAAAGCCTTATTTCTGCCCTTCAAACAGAATATTTCAAGCCTCAACAGCCCTGTTTTTTCAATGATAAAAGCCCCTTCCAAAACCAAAAAATGCTTCACTTTCCTCCTGTAAAATCCCTTGTTTTTCAAGCGCAAAAAGACTGTGTTTTCATCCTGTTTTACCTATAAATTTAAGGTTTTTTTAGCCTTGCTTTTCTTTTGCCGTGATCTCTTTTTTGTAAGCAAAAAGGACAGAGCAAAACGCTCTGTCCTTTGTCTCGGATATGCTGATATTTCTTTTATTTTCGAGGCATCCCGAAAATTAATAGTTCTCCTTGCGAACCTCAAAGAAGCTCTGGGGATGAGCGCAAACAGGGCACGCACCGGGAGCCTTCTTACCCATTACGAGATGTCCGCAGTTGCGGCACTCCCACATGGTCATCTCACTCTTCTCGAACACCTGCTGCATCTCAACGTTGGAAAGGAGCTTTCTGTATCTCTCCTCGTGAGTCTTCTCGATAGCTGCTACCATTCTGAACTGAGCTGCAAGAGCCTTGAAGCCCTCCTCCTCAGCTTCCTTTGCGAAGGTTGCGTACATATCGGTCCACTCGTAGTTCTCGCCCTCTGCTGCTGCAAGAAGGTTTGCCGCGGTGTCACCAAGACCGCCGAGAGCCTTGAACCAAAGCTTTGCGTGCTCCTTCTCGTTATTTGCGGTCTGCTCGAAGATAGCCGCGATCTGCTCATAGCCCTCCTTCTTTGCAACGGATGCAAAGTAAGTGTACTTATTTCTCGCCTGGGACTCGCCTGCGAAGGCGGTCATAAGATTCTGTTCTGTCTTGGAACCCTTAAGATTCATTGTGAAATCTCCTTTTATTTTAAAATAATTTTTTAAGTTAATGTAAGTTTTGCCCTTACGAAAAGATTATAACACACAAATCAAAAAAAATCAATACATTTTTTAGTGACTTAGTCACAATAAAAATGAAAGCGGCGAACCTGTCGGCTCGCCGCATAATCTATTTATTTAAGATACTTTGCAATCTCCTCGGCAATGGCTCTGTTGCCTTCGGCGGAGGGGTGCGCTCCGTCGGCAAACCACTCGGGGTGGCCGTCGGTCACGCTGTAGATATCAATAACGGTAATACCAAGCTTCGCTGCGACCGAGTTGATAATATCGGTCATCTCGCCCTTAATGATCTCGTTGTTTCCGTCGCCCTCGTCAACCACCTCGCGATAAAGTCTTGGGGGACGCATAACGTATACGGTGGGGGCGGAGTCCATCTTGATATAGGAGCTGACAAGCGCCTCGTATTCCTCGGCAAAGCGCTCTGCATTCCAGTTAATGCCCTTGGAATCGTTAGAGCCGAGCATAATAATGACCACGTCGGCATCCTCGGCGAGAGATTTTTTGTAATGGCTCTCGCTCGTATAGGGCATATTGCCGGTTGAGAGCAGAGTTCTGTTGGGCAGGCCGTAGTTAACTACGGTGCTGTCCTCTACGAGAGTAGAGAGAATTGCGGTAAAGCTGTCCTTTTCTCTCGAGCCCATAACTCCCTGAGCATAGGTGATGCTATCACCGACGCATACTATACGACGGTCTCCCTCTCCGCTTACGAGAGGTTGGGGATAAACGATGCTGCCAATTACGATTCCGCCGATAATAGCGACGAGCAATACTATCACCGCAAGCGAAATCAAAACGATTTTCCAAGCCTTCATTTTCTTTTCCGCCCTTTTATTAAATAAAATCAGTTAAAGTATCCCTCGCGATAGAGCAGCTCTGCGATAAGCACCGCGCCGCCTGCCGCACCTCTGAGAGTGTTATGGGAGAGGCCTACGAACTTATAATCATAGAGAGTATCCTCGCGGAGTCTGCCCGCGCTGACACCCATACCTCCGTAGAGGTCGCGATCAAGCCTTGCCTGGGGGCGATTGTCCTCCTCAAAGTAGGTGATGAACTGCTCGGGCGCAGAAGGCAGACCGAGCTGCTGGGGCTTTCCGCTGTAATTCTTCCACGCCTCAAGGATCTGCTCCTTGGTGGGCTTATTCTCAAACTTAACGAACACCGCCGCGGTGTGACCGTCAGTGACGGGAACGCGGAGGCACTGGGTAGTAATAACAGGCTCGGTGGCGGGAACTATCTCGCCGTCCACTACCTTACCCCAAACGCGCAGAGGCTCCTTTTCGCTCTTCTCCTCCTCGCCGCCGATAAAGGGGATAAGGTTATCCACCATCTCGGGCCACTCATTAAAGGTCTTGCCCGCACCGCTTATTGCCTGATATGTGGTGGCAACTACCTCCTTGATGCCGTACTTCATAAGGGGGGTGAGCAGGGGAACGTAGGACTGGATAGAGCAGTTGGGCTTTACCGCGATAAATCCGCGCTTTGTGCCGAGGCGGGCTCTCTGTGCCGCGATGACCTCAAGGTGAGAGTCGTTTATCTCGGGAATTACCATAGGTACGTCGGGTGTCCAGCGGTTAGCCGAGTTGTTTGAAACAACGGGGATCTCCGCCCTGGCGTATCTCTCCTCAAGGGCGCGTGTTTCGTCCTTTGACATAGACACCGCGCAGAACACGAAATCGCAAAGCTCCTTTACTCTGTCGATATCCTCAGAGGAAATAACCTCCATATTAAGTATTCTCTCGGGGCAGGGCGAACTCATCTTCCATCTGCCAAGCACAGCCTTGCCGTACTTCTGTCCCGCAGATCTGGGGCTTGCCACAAGAGCGTTTATTTCAAAATAGGGGTGATCGTTCAGCAGCATTATAAATCTCTGCCCTACCATACCGGTAGCGCCGACAATGCCGACCTTCATCTTGTTCATATTAAACAGTCCTTACTTTCTTAAATATTTTGCGTATATATTTTAGCACAACAATATGGGGGGTGTCAATGGCATTTTTACGTTTTTCCCAAACGAAACCGACAAAATTCGTCAAATCCGCCACTTTTTTCTCCCGAGATATACATTATATATAAAATAATATTCTTTTATTTAGTATATTCCACCAAGAAAAAACGGGTTAAAAATGCGAAAAAATTGCTTTTACCCAAAATCAACCTTAAAAAAATAATATACAAAAGACCAAGTTTGTCGCCCCTTCTTGACAAAATGTGAATAATGTGTTAAAATAACCCGACCTAAAAAAACGAACGGAGATTATAAAATGAGCACTCCCGTAATTGAAAAAACCGAGGCTGCAACCGAGGAAAAGGTTGCACAGAAGGTTGAAAAGCACGAAAAATACGAAGGTATAATTGAATACGATACACCCGCATACAAGCCCCGCAAAAGAAGATACGCAGACAGATATGACGGACGCCGCCTGAGAACTCTCCCTGCTATGAGCTACGTCGCTCCCTATATTATGAAGGTCAGAGCCGACTCTCAGAACCACTTTGATGACGAGATCGACATCACTAATATTGAAAAATACCTCGCAGAGAAAAAGCGCGAGGGATACACCGATATGTCGCTGCTTCACGTTATTCTCGCGGCTTATATAAGAGTCGTTTGCGAACGTCCGGGCATCCATCGCTTTATCGCAGGTCAGCGCATTTATTCAAGAAAAAAGATCGAGTGCCTTATGACTATTAAAAAGGATATGACTCTTGATGCTCCCGACACCTGCATAAAGGTAGAGTTTGACCCCAGAGATAACATCTACAACGTATATAAGAAGTTCCAGAAGACGGTAATCGAGGCAAAGAACGAGGACGGCGATTTTGAAAAGGTAGTCGGCACGCTCGTAAAGCTTCCCGGTCTTATGCTTCGCTTTATAGTAGCCGCTCTCCGCCTGCTTGACTACTTCGGTAAGCTTCCCAAGGCGCTTCATAAGGTAAGCCCCTTCCATGGCTCTATGATAGTCACCTCTATGGGCTCGCTGGGTATCCCCGCGATACATCACCACCTTTACGACTTCGGTCACCTGCCCATCTTCGTCAGCTACGGCAAGATGTTCACCAAGGAAGTCACCCTTCCCGACGGAACGAAGGAGAATCACCACTTCGTATCCTTTAAGGTGGTCACCGACGAGCGTATCTGCGACGGCTTCTATTACGCATCGGCTATGAAGCAGCTTAAGCGCTATCTCAATCACCCCGAGGTGCTTGACCAGATTCCCGAAACGGTCGTTGAGGACGTTGACTAAAACGCGAAGCGTTTAGTTAAATGCAAAACCTGAGCAGCATTTAATTAGCTCTAACATAGCTTCGCGTCTCGCTGCGGCTCGGTCACACTCGCGGGAAAACAACGCACCGTGTTGTTTTCTAACACGCTCGTGCCGCTTCGCTACTCGGTGCCTTTTCGCGCTCGCGTTGGAATTTGCGAGCGGTCTGCAAAGCAGACTTCCGAA
>JAFWXZ010000065.1 GCA_017522795.1 Clostridia bacterium
CGAGGAAGTCCAAGATTTTCTGGGCCAAAGGCGACGTCCTCCTCCACGATAGTAGCTACAAGCTGATTATCGGGATTCTGGAAAACCATGCCGATTTTGCGACGAATGTCGAAAACGTCATCTTCGCTGAAATCCTCGGCAGTTATATCAGTGCCATCAATATATATTTTTCCCACGGTAGGAGCTAGTATCATATTAAGAAGCTTGGCGAGGGTGGATTTACCCGAGCCGTTGTGACCGAGGATAGCAACGTACTCGCCCCGTTCGATATTTATATTAACCCCACTGAGCGCAGGAATCTCGGACGAATTTTCCTCTGTGGAATCCTCATAGGTAAAGCCGAGATTTTCGGTTTTGATAATATAATCTTTCATTGTTATTTCCTGTCTTATTTTTTGAAGGTCACGCGCACGCTCGAGCCACAAGGAAGAGCAAGGTCAGAGTCACCAACGGGCAATCCAAGCTCATCTGCCTCGGAATATCCCCCTCTTTTTGGCAAAAGACGTACCGACGTTATGTACTTCATCGTAGAAGCCGAAAGGCCTGTGGTATAGGAATTAAGCAGGAAGAAAAGAGGCTCGTCCGAGAGAAGATTTGCGGTAAGAGCCACAAACTCGTCAATATTCTCCTCTATCTTCCACACCTCCCCCGTAGGGCCTCTGCCATATGATGGAGGATCCATAATTATACCGTCGTACTTATTTCCGCGACGGATCTCACGTTCAATAAACTTTTTGCAATCGTCAACGATATAGCGGATGGGCGCATCTGCAAGTCCCGAAAGTCTTGCGTTCTCCTTTGCGGCTGCTACCATACCCTTCGCTGCGTCGACGTGAACAACCTGCGCGCCTGCCTTTGCGGCTGCGACCGTTGCGCCGCCTGTGTATGCAAAGAGGTTAAGAACCTTGATAGGTCTGCCCGCATTCATAATAAGATCGCTAAACCAATCCCAGTTTGCCGCCTGCTCGGGAAAAAGTCCCGTATGCTTAAAGCCCATAGGCTTAATGCGGAAGGAAAGATCACGGTAGGATATTACCCAGCTTTCAGGGAGCTTGTTATCGCTCCACGCGCCACCGCCGGATCTTGAACGCTTGTAGCTTGCATCAGCGGTTCGCCAAAGAGGATTTTTCTTATCTGTCTTCCAAATCACCTGGGGGTCGGGACGAATGAGGGTGTACTTTCCCCACCTTTCAAGCTTCTCACCCGAGGAGGTATCTATTACTGTATAGTCTTTCCAATTATCTGCTAACCACATAATTCTATCCTATCTTTGATTAAAGTATTTTCCAATTGCCGAGCCAGCACACTGAGAGTGGCATATGGCAATAGCAACCGCATCGGCAGTATCGTCCGGCTTCGGAGGCTTTTTCAGCTTCAATATCGAGGTGACCATCGCGATAACCTGATGCTTCTCTGCCTTACCGTATCCGACAACTGCCTGCTTTACCTGCAGAGGTGTGTACTCACTTATCTTCAAGCCCTTGGCGTGAGCGGTGCAAAGGATAACTCCGCGCGCCTCTGCCACCGTAATACCCGTGGTAATATTTGTGTTGAAGAAAAGCTCCTCTATCGCCATCTCGTCGGGATGGTACTTATTTATTACGCTCTCAAGATCCGTCTTTATGGTCAGAAGCCGAGATTCAACGGAAGTGTGAGCAGGCGTGGTGATTGCTCCAAATGCAACGGGCTGAAGCTGCCCCCGATTGCTATCAAGAACGGCCCAACCGACTATAGCAAGTCCCGGGTCAATACCAAGTATTCTCATAGAAGTACCTCCTCTCTGTCAAATGGCCATAAAAATCCATGTTAAATTATTATATCACAAAATTTTACCATAGTCAATTAAAATAAACGAATATTTTTAAAAAATAAGATCCCCGAAAAATTGGGGATCTTAAATTCGTTTTATTTGTTAATCATCCAGTCCTTTAAAATGTTTCAAGTCATTGACATATCTTTCTTCAAAACTATTCGTCAGTAAGTTTTTATAATAATCATCAAAGCTCTCTATAGCCACAAGGAAAGTATCATTTAAATATCCAGTCTTTAAAACTCGCGCGCGAAGATTATCTATCTTTTCGTAAAAACTTTCGTAATCTCCACCAAAAGTGACTTTCATCGCCATAAGAGACTTTGGCTTATCATTAAAGCGAGCAAGTCCTTTATGATAGTGCGGCGGATCGCCTTCACCGTAAATTCCGTAATACCACTCTGTTTTTCCCTGTTCGGCAGCAAATCCAAAGTAAAGATTGGGACCTGAGATTACCTCCTCTACTCTGGCAAGATATACACCCACTCCGGGAATGACAACTCCTGCAAGAAGATAATTATCCCAATATTCACCTATTGCATACAGGCGTCCTGTACTTGGTACATAATATCCAACATAGTTGGACCGAAATCCGCCGTCAGGTTTTATCAATACTCTAACAGGTACTCTGTCCATTTGACCATATTCAAAAACATCATATCCGTATGCTGCCTGGTGTTCTATCCAAGCAAAAAAATCAGCGAGTGAGAAGCCACAATGCGGACAAGTCTCTGCAGTATCCGAAACGACACCAGAGCACTCCGGGCAATACATCAATGCCATAATATTACCTCCACAATTTTGTCAAGTATATTATAGCTTGTTTCTCTGGAGATGTCAATAATTTTTGATTTATTTAATTTTCTTTAAAGGTATAGACTTTTTATTTTAAATATGTTATAATATACTGATTATGTATGCTCTGATGCGGATTTTGGTGGAATTTATGAGAGATTATCGGTTGTTCCCTACCGCAAAAGCGAAGAAAGGTAAATAAAAATGTCTGATAGAATAGATATATTTGAAGAAATGACGCTGCCCCTGATCCCTCTGCGCGGACTTGTTGGCTTCCCTGCGGTACAGCTGAACATAGAGATAGTAAGACCTATGTCACTCAAGGCCTTTACCGCAGCGGCAACTATGCACGACGCAAGAGTGCTTCTGGTGGCGCAAAAGGATATTGCAGTCGAAGACCCCAAGGACGAGGATCTTTACCGTATGGGTGTTGTGGCAGAGATAAAACACGTGGTTAAGAATCCCCACGGCAATCTTTCTGTAATATTCGAGGGACTTTACAGAGCGAAGCTCGGCCCCGTCCGCGAGGAGAGCGGATACCTTATAGCATCGGTTATTGCGAAGAAGGAAAGACAAAGCTTCAGAGCCTCCGAGCAGCTCCAGGCACTTATGCTTGAGGCGAACAATATGCTTCGTCAGCTTGTCACAGTGCACCCCAACTTTGAGGAGGAGATCAGAATTGCCGCTGAGGCTATTAAGTCTCCCGGATACTTTGCAGACTTCGTTGCATCCTCGGCAATTATCGACTACAAAAACAAGCAGACCGTTCTTGAGGCTATCACCTCAAAGGCACGCCTTGAAAAGCTACTGGTTGCTCTCGGCGAGGAGCTTATGATCCTCCAGTGCGAGAGAGACATTCAGCGCAGCGTGCGCGAAAAAATTGACAAAAATCAGAAGGACTACTTCCTTCGCGAACAGATAAAGGCGCTTCAGAGCGAGCTTGGCGAATTTGAGGATGACGACGAGCTTAAGGAATACGACGAGAAGATCGCCGCGGCAAAAATGCCAGAGGAGATCAAGGAAAAGCTCTATAAAGAGCTTTCCAAGCTGGCAAAAACTCCCTTTGGCGCGGCTGAGGGTACTGTTATCCGCAGCTATCTTGACACCTGCCTTGACTACCCCTTCGGCATCAAGAGCGAGGAAAGAATCTCCGTTGAGGAGGCAAAAGATATTCTTGACAGCGACCACGACGGACTCACCAAGGTCAAGGACAGAATTCTCGAGTTTGTGGCGGTAAGACAGTTCAGCCCTGACGTAAAGAATCAGATTATCTGTCTTGTAGGCCCTCCCGGTGTGGGTAAGACCTCTATTGCGGCCTCCGTTGCCCGTGCGCTCGGAAGAAAGTATGCACGCGTTTCCCTCGGCGGCATGCACGACGAGGCGGAGATTCGCGGTCACAGAAAGACCTACGTTGGCGCAATGCCAGGCCGTATTGTGACGGCTATAATCAATGCAAAGAGCGAAAACCCAGTTATCGTTCTCGACGAAATAGATAAGCTCTCCTCCAACTTTCGCGGCGATCCCACCTCTGCACTGCTTGAGGTACTTGATCCCGAGCAGAACAAGTCCTTCCGCGACAATTTTATGGAGATTCCCATTGATCTGTCGGATACTCTGTTTATCGCAACGGCAAACAGCTACGACGGTATTCCCTCTCCCCTGCTTGACCGTATGGAGGTTATTGAGCTTTCCACATACAACGATTCCGAAAAGCTTGATATTGCAAAGAATCACCTTATCCCAAAGCAGCTTAAGCGCAACGGTGTTCCTGCGCGGGTGTTTAAGATCACCGACGGAGGTATTCTCGCACTTATCCGCAACTACACCAAGGAGGCGGGCGTGAGAAATCTTGAGAGAGAGCTCGCATCGCTTATCCGTAAGAGCGCAAAAAAAATAGCCGAGGGCAAAGCAAAGAGCGTTCGCATCACTGAGAAGAACATTTCAGAATATCTTGGCAAACGTAAGGTAATTCCCGAGCGCCTTGAGGAAAGAGATCCTATCGGCATAGTAAACGGACTTGCCTACACCCAGGCAGGCGGCGATCTGCTTAAGGTAGAGGTTGCCGTTATGGAGGGCGGAGGTAAAATTGAGCTTACAGGCTCACTGGGCGAGGTTATGAAAGAATCTGCAAAGATCGCTCATTCCTACGTTCGTACCGTAGCAGACAAATACGGTATCAGCCCCGACTTTTATAAGGACAAGGACATTCACGTTCACTTCCCTGAGGGAGCAATTCCCAAGGACGGCCCCTCTGCAGGTGTGACAATGGTGACTGCTATGGTCAGCGCCCTCGCAGGCATATCCGTAAAGCGCGACGTGGCTATGACGGGCGAGATCACCCTGCGCGGAAAGGTTTTGCCTATCGGCGGGCTTAAAGAGAAAACTCTCGCAGCATACAGAGCGGGTATCAGCACCGTTCTTATTCCCGAGGACAATATGCGCGATCTTGACGATATTGACGCAGAGGCAAGAGAGCATCTTAAGTTTATCCCCTGTAAGACAGCGGACGACGTTCTTGTGGCAGCTCTCTGTCGCTAAACTAAAAAAAGGACTGGCATAACAATGAAAATAAACGTCAATAATTGCGATATCGCTCTTAGCGCAGGAGCGCAGAGGCAGTTCCCTCGCGATCCCAGACCCCAGATCGCCCTCTCGGGCAGATCCAACGTAGGAAAGAGCTCGCTTATCAACACCCTACTGGGCAGAAAGTCGCTTGCAAGGGTTTCCTCCGCTCCCGGAAAGACCATAACCATAAACTTCTACAACGTGGACAAAAAGCTTTATCTGGTTGACCTACCCGGCTACGGATATGCAAAGCGCTCTATGGACTCAAAACGCTCCTGGAGCACGCTTACCGAGGATTATTTTCTTAAAAACCCCTCTGCTGATGCGCTTAAGCTGGTAATTCAGCTTATAGATATCAGAACGGGGCCCTCGGACGATGATATTATGATGATCAATATGATGCTCGAGCGCGAGATTCCCTTTATCGTGGTGGCAACTAAGACCGATAAGCTGTCTAAGACCGCCCTAAAAAATACGCTCGATGATCTGCACAATCAATATTTTAACGGTACGGGAATAGAGGTTATTCCCTTCTCGTCGGTGACACGTGACGGCAAGGATGAGGTTTGGAGAAGAATATCCGACGCAATTTCTTAATTCGGAAAAGGATTATTTATGGAAACTGTGATATACTATATTTTATCCGCCATTGCCGCGCTTATCGCTCTGACGGTACACGAATACTGTCACGGCTATGCGGCGTATAAAATGGGAGACGATACTGCGAAGAATCTTGGCAGACTTACTCTCAACCCCCTGAAGCATCTGGATCCGTACGGTGCGATCTGTATGGTGCTGTTTCACGTTGGATGGGCAAAGCCCGTTCCAATTAACCCAAGGAATTTCAAGGATCCAAAAAAGGGATTTGCAATCACCGCAGCAGCAGGACCGTTGTCCAACCTGATTCTCGGATTTCTGGGCGCCTTTCTTTACCTGCTTACCTTTGCACTGGTAAAGGATATGACCTTTGAGTCAAAGAACTTTTTATACCACTTAATCAACAATACGCTCACCTTTCTCTTTATTTTCCATTCGGTAAATATCGGTCTTGGCTTATTTAACCTGTTGCCTATACCGCCCTTTGACGGCTCAAGGCTGCTTAACGTTTTTCTGCCTCCGAAGACCTATTTTGCCATTATGAAATACGAGCGGAAAATATATTACGGCGTAGTTATATGGCTGTTGCTCGGCGACTATGCGGCGCAGGGTGTGCGAATGATTCCATTCGTTGCGAGCAATCCCATTCTTTACTGGCTGGCGGGAATACTCTCCCTGTCGGATATGCTCGGTACGGTAATCGGTTGGGTATCCGACCTTATGCTCGGCTTCTGGCAGCTGATCCCCTTTTTGAAAGTTTAATTTTAAAGTAGGACGTTTTTATGATTGAACAAGTGACTTATCGCCTCGATCAATTCGAGGGCCCGCTTGACCTTTTGCTTACGCTTATAAGCAAAAACAAGGTCAGCATTACGGATATACCGATCGCCCTTATCTGCGATCAGTATATGGAATATATTGAAGAGGCGCAGAAGATGGACCCCGACGTTGCCAGCGAATTTATCGTTATGGCAAGCGAGCTTATGCTTATAAAGAGCCGTATGCTTCTTCCCCACGAGGAAGGCAACGAGAACGACCCCCGTCGAGAGATCGCCGACGCGCTTATGCTTTATCAGCAGGCAAAGCTGGTGGCGCAGGAGCTGAAGCCACGATACGATGAATATTCAGGAAGATTTGTCAAGGGTACGGACGAGATCCCTCCCGAGAAGGGACTGCCACTGAATCTTGACTCGGGAATGCTTATCAAAGCTCTTGAATCAGTTCTCAGGAGAATGAAGGTCGCCGATGCGCAGAAGCATCCTACCGAGCTTGTAAATCCCCTTATCAAGCACAAGGTAATTTCCGTCGAGGAAAAGATCGAGCAGATGTGCGAGGTACTTGCCGAAAAGGAGGAGGCGTCGCTGTTCTTCCTGTTAAAGGACTCCGAATCACGCTCGGAAATTGTGGCAAGGTTTATGGGTATACTTGAGCTTATCAAGCTGCGCAGAATACTTATCACCACCGTGACGGTTATAGACGACGTGGTGGAATACAACGAGCGTGGACTGGATATGATGTTCAGGCTTAACCCCGACTACGATCCAAGCCAGGCGACAGAAAGCGAATTTGACTCTGTTCCAGCAGAAAATGACGAAGAAAAGGATAAAGAAGATAAATGAGTGAAATAATAAGAGACGAAGTGGCGGCAGAGACCGAGATCAAGGAAATCGCCGAAGAGGTACAGCAGAGCGAACGCGCAGTCGTTTTTGAAGAGGCGCTTGAGGCTATTCTATTTGCCGCAGGACATCCTATTACATA
>JAFWXZ010000066.1 GCA_017522795.1 Clostridia bacterium
ATCTTGAGCGTGAGCGCGGAATTACCATAAAGGCGAGAGCAGTCAGACTTTCCTATACTGCAAAGAACGGGGAAGAATACATTTATAATCTTATCGACACTCCCGGTCACGTCGACTTCGGCTACGAGGTTTCAAGATCTCTCAAGGCCTGTGAGGGCGCTCTCCTCGTAGTTGACGCGACTCAGGGGGTTGAGGCGCAGACTCTGGCAAACGCATATCTTGCCATAGACAACGACCTGGAGATTCTGCCTGTAATTAACAAGATCGACCTTGCTTCCGCGGATATTGAGGGCGCAAGGCGGGAGATCGAGGATATTATCGGTATTCCCGCCGAGGACTGTCCTGCGGTTTCGGCAAAGAACGGTATCAATATTGAGGACGTGCTTGAAAAGGTGGCTACCGATATCCCCGCGCCCAAGGGCGACAGAAATAAGCCCCTTAAGGCCTTGATATTCGACTCCCACTATGACTCATACCTTGGCGTTGTTGTATATATCCGCGTATTTGACGGAACTATCCGCGCGGGCGACAGAATTCGCCTTATGGCGCAGGGAACAGAGTTCGACGTTGTAGAGGTTGGTACGATGGAGCCCTTTGGTCTTAAAAAGGCCGACGAGCTTTCCGCAGGCGAGGTTGGATATATAACCGCATCTATCAAGACCGTTGGCGATACAAGAGTTGGTGACACAGTTACCCTTGCCTCCAATCCTGCGGACGAGCCTCTTGACGGCTTCCGCGAGGTTCATCCTATGGTTTACTCGGGTATTTATCCCGCTGATGGCGCAAGATACGGCGATCTTCGTGATGCTCTTGAAAAACTGCAGCTTAACGATGCCTCTCTCGTGTTCGAGCCCGAGACCTCAGTTGCCCTTGGCTTCGGCTTTAGATGTGGTTTCCTCGGTCTGCTTCATATGGAGATAATAGAGGAGAGACTTGAGAGAGAGTTCAATCTTGACCTCATAACCACGGCTCCCTCGGTTATTTATAAGGTAGATCTCCGCGGTGGCGAGACTATTATGATCGACAACCCCTCAAAGTTCCCGACGGCAGACGAGATACAGACTGCCTACGAGCCTATTATGAACGCGACGATAATTACCCCCACCGACTATGTTGGCGGTATTATGGATCTCTGCCAGGAGAGACGCGGCGTGTTTATTGATATGAAGTATATCGATACCGAGCGAGTGGAGCTTCATTACGAGCTACCTCTTAACGAGATCATTTACGACTTCTTTGATGCGCTGAAGAGCCGCACGAAGGGCTATGCTTCTCTTGATTATGAGCTTAAGGGTTATAAGTCCTCAAAGCTTGTAAAGCTTGATTTTATGCTTAACGGCGAGGTGGTTGACGCGCTATCATTTATCGTATTTGAGGACAGAGCTTATGCTCGCGCGCGTAAAATTGCCGAGAAGCTGAAGGAAAATATACCGCGTCAGCTCTTTGAAATTCCTATTCAGGCCTGCATCGGCTCTAAGATAATTGCCAGAGAGACGGTCAAGGCTATGCGTAAGGACGTGCTTGCAAAGTGCTACGGCGGTGATATTACCAGAAAGAAAAAGCTGCTTGAAAAGCAGAAAGAGGGTAAAAAGAAGATGCGTAAGCTCGGAAGTGTTGAGGTTACGCCCGAGGCCTTTATGGCGGTTCTCAGACTTAATGATGACAACTGACGGTCGCGGCCTTTATGTTCATATTCCTTTCTGCCTTAGGAAGTGTAATTATTGCGATTTCTGCTCCTTTAATTTGTCGGACGTCGATTGGCGCGGCAAATATATCGACGCGCTTTGCGCCGAGATAGACTCTTATAAGGACAGAAATATCGCTATTGATACTATATTTTTCGGCGGTGGAACACCCTCGCTTCTGACTCCCGAGGAGTTTGAAAGAATATGGGGTGTCATAAAAGAAAGCTTTGTTATTTTGCCAGGTGCCGAGTTTACGGTTGAGGCAAATCCAAAGACTCTTGACGGTGAAAAGCTTTCGGTATATAAAAGCTGCGGAGTGAACAGACTTAGTATTGGACTCCAGTCAATTCACGAAAACGAACTGAAAATCTTAGGCAGAATTCATAACTTTGATGAATTTCTTGATTCCTACAGCCTTGCCCGCGAATGCGCTATTGATAATATCAATATAGATCTTATGTACGGTATTCCCGAGCAGACTATGGATAGCTTTCGGGAAACTCTCCATCAGGTGTTAGCACTCAAGCCCGAGCATATCTCTCTTTATGGACTGATTCTTGAGGAGGGAACGCCTCTGTTTAATAAAAAAGAGGAGATCGCATTTCCCACCGAGGACACCGAGTGCGATATGTATTATCTTGCGGCGCGTGAGCTTGCATCTGAGGGATATTCTCACTATGAGATTTCAAATTATGCAAGGGCAGACCGAGAGTGTCGCCATAATCTTAAATATTGGCGATGCGAGGAATATATCGGAGTTGGACTTAATGCTCACTCCTTCCTTAGTGGCAGGCGATTTTCCAATACTGATGACATAGCTTCTTATCTTTCTGATAGGTCTGCTTCGGTTATTGTAGAGGACTCGGCAGATTTTGACAGAGAGAGCGAGTTTATTATGCTTGCGCTCAGGCTTTCGGAGGGGCTCTGCTTTGAGGATTACCGCCGATTATTTGGCAAGGATTTCTTGCGTGAAAGAGAAAAACAGCTGAAGCTGCTTGCTGATGGAGATCTTGTAAATCTCACCTCCAATGGACTTTCTCTTACCGAAAAAGGCTTTTACGTCAGCAATAGCATTATTTGCGAATTGATTTAATAAATATGGAATAATAAATAATTAGATTGGAGATAACAAAAATGGATGAGAAAAAAATCAATCCTATTGAGGAAGTAGAAGAGGGCCTTGACGAAGACGTGCTTGTGCTTACTCTTGAGGATGAGGATGGCAACAGCTACGATTTTATTCGTGAGGCTGAAACCACTATAGACGGAAACCTTTACTATGCACTCGTTCCCCTTGACGAGAGCTTCAAGGATGCAGAGGGCGATTATCTGATCCTCAAGGTTATTGAGGACGGCGAGGAGATTTCCTTTGAGAATCTTGACGAGGATGAGGAGGACAGAGTTGCAGAGTACTTTGACGACCTTTTCTTCAGTGAAGTAAACTACGACGAACAATAATTTAATAAACCTGCGTGGTGCGTGATATCGTGATATTTGAACCTACACACATTGCTAGGGAGTCCGGATAAACTTCTGTCTACGGGATGCAGGCCTCCCGCCGAGGGCGCTTACCTTAATTGGTGACCCCCTCTAAGCGGACGTTGGAAGCGCAAAGGGATAGAGAGGACACCCACCTGGTCAGACCGGGTTAAACCTTTACCTTACACGGCCACGCGGGGAATATAAAGAGCTGTCAGTGCTGGCAGCTCTTTTTTCATTTTTATCTATTTTGTTTCATATATTTTAAAGAATCAAGAAAAGAATGGAGATAAAAATGAAAAAGATAATTGAGGGCCTTTCGTCAGAGGAGGTTAAAAGATCCAGAGAGCTTCACGGCGACAATTCGCTAAGGGGGGAAAAAAAGCGGGGATTTTTTAAGAGATTCTTCGAAAACCTCTCCGATCCTATAATCCGTATACTCCTGATCGCACTTGCCATACAGGTGATATTTACCTTTGGACATACAAATTACTTTGAGGTCGGGGGAATTATTGCCGCAATTTTACTTTCTACCACCGTCTCAACCCTTTCGGAATACAGAAGCGAGCAGGCGTTTGAAAAGCTTCGCGAGGACGCGCAGGACGGACTTGTCAGCGTGCTTCGCGATGGGAAAATAGTTAAGATTCTATCATCCGATCTTGTGGTTGGAGATATAGTATATCTCTCGGCGGGTGAAAAGATACAGGCGGATGGCGAGATTATCAGCGGTAGAATTTCCGTTGATCAGTCAGCGCTGAACGGTGAAAGCGCCGAGTGCGTGAAATCGGCGGGAAAGGACTATGGATGGGATCTTTCATCAAGCAGCAGGGCATTTCGAGGCTCGGTAATTACAGACGGTAGTGCTATTATGCGCGTTGGCCGTGTTGGCGGCACCACCTATTATGGAATGGTTGCAAAGGACGTGCAGACCGAGACGAGAGTGAGTCCGCTGAAGCTTCGTCTTGGTGGCCTTGCCTCGCAGATAAGTAAGATAGGCTATGTCGTTGCCTCCATAGTTGGCGCAAGCTATCTTTTCAACTCGATTTTTATCGATCACGGCTTTGATTTTGCAAGGATAGCCCTGTTTTTAAAAGATGTTCCGTCGGTTGTAAGTTGCCTTATCAGCGCGTTGACGTTAATGATAACAGTTGTGGTCGTTGCCGCTCCCGAGGGATTGCCGATGATGATAACCGTGGTTCTATCAGCAAATATGAAGAAAATGCTTGCAGACAATATCCTCGTCAAGAAGCTTGTTGGCATTGAAACGGCGGGATCAATGAATATTCTTTTCACCGATAAAACGGGCACGCTGACCGTTGGCAGACCGCAATGCGAGAGATTTATTACGGTATCGGGTGTCTGTAAGGGAATAAAGCAGCTTCGCGAGATGAAGAGAATTTACGAGTGTCTGACTATCAGCGCAGGGTATAATACCGACGTACAAATGGTTGGCGGGGAGATAACGGGAGGCAATGCTACCGACAGAGCGATATATGAATTTTTCGCTACGGAGAGCCCGCCAACCTGTAAGGTAGCATCACGTCTTGCCTTTAATAGTGAGCGTAAATATTCCTCGGCAACTCTTGAAAATGGAATAACAGTGACAAAAGGCGCGGCAGAAATAATTATATCTAAATGCAAGTATGCTTTGAATAAAAACGGTGAGCAGGTGAGGTTTGATCTTGAAAGTGTATTTTCGGAGTATATGGATGCTGTTGAAAATGGAGAACGAGTAATCGGCGTTGCGATAAATGACGGTAGTAGCTCGGATGCTCTTACCCTCGTTGCCTTGATCGTTATGAAGGACAAGGTGAGGCGTGGCGTCAGAGAAGCGGTCATGGAGGTAAGTCGCGCGGGGATCCAGGTGGTTATGATAACGGGTGATGGCAGAGAAACTGCGACGGCAATTGCTAAGGAGTGCGGTATCTATAACAAGCAGGCGGGGCATATAGTTCTTTCAAGCGAGGAAATGGGCAAAATGAACGATGATGAGATTAAAGCAATTTTGCCACGGCTTCGGGTAGTTTCCCGTGCGCTTCCACAGGATAAAACGCGACTGGTACGACTGTCACAGGAGCTTGATCTGGTGGCAGGAATGACTGGCGACGGAATAAACGACGCGCCATCCTTAAAGCTTTCTGATGTGGGCTTCGCCATGGGAAGCGGTACGGATATTGCAAAGAGCGCGGCTGACATTGTTATACTTGATAACAGTTTTTTTGCTATTTCTCGGACGATACTTTACGGCAGAACGATTTTTAAGTCAATCAGAAAGTTCATCACCTTCCAGCTTACAATGAATCTTGCCGCCTGCGGAGTTTCGCTTATCGGACAGTTTATCGGTGTGGAAACGCCTATAACCATCACGCAGATGCTGTGGATAAATATTATAATGGATACCCTTGGAGGTCTTGCCTTCGCTGGTGAGGCGCCCATGTCATATTATATGCGCGAGAAGCCGAAGCGACGTGACGAGCCTATACTCAGCCGTGAAATGCTAAATCAGATATTTCTTACGGGCGCGTATACGCTTTCGCTCTCAATCTTTTTCCTGGCCTCGCCTACCATAAGGCAGATGTACGGCTCGGTAAATCCCACCGAGAGCTTTTATACGGCATTTTACGCATTGTTTATCTTCCTCGGAATATTCAACTGCTTACTTGCAAGATGCTCGCGGCTGTGGCTTCTGTCGAACATAAGCAAAAACAAACCCTTTATTTTGATTATGGCACTGATTACGGTTATACAGGTGTGTATGATATATTTTGGAGGCGCACTCTTCAGATGCGTACCGCTTTTGCCGCACGAGCTGAGCTTTGTATTTCTACTCAGTATGACCGTTTTGCCTTTCGAGATGTTAAGAAGGCTGTTTTATAAGTTAAAATAAAGAATGCTCGGTGGGAAAATCTCTCGCCGAGCTTAAAAAATGTACTTTTCCTATTGACAAAAGGGGAGAAAGGTGATAGAATAATTAGGCGATTGTTAGCTGGAGTGGCGCAGTGGTAGCGCAATTGATTCGTAATCAATAGGCCGTGGGTTCAAATCCCATCTCCAGCTCCAAATCCGTGGGAGAGGCTAAATCGCCTCTCCTTTTTTATGAGAAGGAGGCGTAAGGTGGATCTTTGTAATATTTCCGTTATCAAGTCGGTTATGGCTGATGCGGGCATCAGCTTTCATAAGGAGTTCGGACAGAACTTCCTGACTAACAGAATAATCCCCGAGGATATTGCAGATAACTGCGCCGACACCTCCGAGAGAATGATTCTTGAGATAGGCCCTGGAATAGGCTGTCTTACTCAGGAGCTGGCAATGAGATATAAGAAGGTGGTTGCCGTTGAGATCGACCGTGGTCTGATTCCCGTGCTTAATAAGACGCTCAGTGAATTCGATAATATCACCGTAATCAACGAGGATATTTTAAAGGTGGATCTTCACGCGCTGATAGAGGATTATTCGGAGGGAATGCCCGTTTCGGTCTGCGCAAATCTTCCGTACTATATTACCACGCCCATACTTATGCATCTTCTTGAGTCGGGAATTAAGTTCTCCACCATTACCGTAATGGTGCAGAACGAGGTTGCGGCAAGGCTTTCGGCAAAGGCGGGCAGCTCGGACTACGGTGCAATTACCGCCATCCTCGGCTATTACGGCAGCGTTCGCAAGCTCTTTCGGGTGTCTGCCGGATGCTTTATCCCTGCGCCCAAGGTTGACAGCGCGGTGGTGAGAATTGACCTCTACGATAAATGTCCCTTTGAGATAAAGGACGAGCGACTTTTCAGAAACTGTATCAAGGCGGCCTTTGAAATGCGCCGAAAGACTCTTGAAAATGCGCTAAGTGCAAAGCTAGGCGGATTTACCAAGGACCAGGTTGCCGAGGCTATCGGTTGCTGTGGCTTTGATGAAAAAATACGCGGTGAGAGGCTGTCCACTGAGGATTTTGCGGTGCTTGCAAACCATCTATACGACATCAAGACCGAAAAGGCGTGAATTTAAACCGAAAAGACAAAAATCAACATTTTCTCCTTTCCTTATGCTATACTGTCTTCAGCAAGGGAAAGGAGATTTTTATGAAAAGAAAACACTACATCGACAATATTAGATCACTGACGGTATTATTGGTTATAATTTATCACGCGTTTTATCTTTTTAACGGTGTTGGTATACAAACCGGATTTTCAAATGGCGAGGGCTTTTGGTTGTACGATGCTATTTGTACATTTGTTTATCCGTGGTTTATGGTTTTGCTGTTTTTGGTGGCAGGAGTATCTGCGAGGCATTCAATAGACAAACGTGGAAAACAAGAATTTTTGAGGGAAAGAGTGAGAAAGCTCATAATTCCTTCAACCTTGGGGCTTTTGGTATTACATTGGATAAGCGGATACATAAATATTAAGGTTGGCGGCGGACTTGAATATATGCCGTCTATCTTGGTTTATCCGATCTCAGCATTAAGCGGAACAGGTCCTTTGTGGTTTTCGCAAACGGTATTTGTATTTTCATTTTTGCTCGTAGTTTTTTATAATCGTTTGACTACCGCAAAGCTTGATAAACTTTGCGAACGAACAAATGGAATTGTAATCATAGCTTTTTTGCTATTAATATTTCTTGGGGCACAGCTTCTTAACGTTCCTATTATAAGCGTATATCGGTTTGGCATTTATGGCGTGGCATTTTTCCTTGGTTATCTATTCTTCTATTTTGATAAAATAATAGAGAAATGTGTTAAGCTGCTTCCTATATCGATTTCCTGCTCGATTGTACTTGGTATAGTTTATATGTGTATGCATTTTGGGAAAAATTATGCGTCGGATGAGGTACTGAAAAATTTTGTTACCAATGCGTATGCTTGGTTTAGCATTCTTACGATCATTGGTACAGCGAAAAAATGGCTTAATAAAACCAATAGGGTTTTAAATTATCTTAATAAAATATCTTTCGGATTATATATTTTACATTATCTTGTATTAACGGTTGTCGGTTATGTATTGTATGAGTATTTTGCAAATGTTCCTGTATATGCA